>JAJDEC010000419.1 GCA_029259995.1 Phycisphaerae bacterium | reverse complement strand
ACCGTTGTCGGCGCCAAGCGTCGTGCCTTCGGCGCGAACGATGTCCAGCCCCAACTCGGCGTCCTTGTCGATGACTGTCCGAATCGGATCTTTCTCGAAATCGTGCTGCGTGTCGCGATTCTTCTCAGGCACCATGTCCAGGTGCCCCTGAATCACAGTGATCGGCGCGCTCTCATGCCCCGGCGTTGCCGGAATGCTCACGATGATATTGCCCACGGGCTCGTGCTTGAATTTGAAGCCATGCTTCTCCGCGAGCGCGCACATGTGCTTCTGAATCGGTCCTTCCTTCTTCGACGGCCGCGGCACCTGCGTCATGCCCGCAAAGATTTCCCAGACGGCCTTCGGATCGAGTTGTGTGATATCACTGTTGGCCATGATGCCCCTCTATTTAAATGAATGTCAGAGTGCAACGCGCACCGAACTATTCCGGCGTCGTCGTCAGCGAGGTTTCTGATTTCGTGTGATGCAGGACGATGCGACGATAATACGCGATTCCCAGACACGTCAAAGGAATCGCCAGCAGCAGACCCAGGAAACCGAGCAGCTTGCCCCAGATGAATACGCCCAGCAGAATCGCCACGGGACTGAGCCCGACGGCCTTGCCCATGATCTTCGGCGTCAGAATCGCATCCTGAATCAATTGCACGACGGCGAAGACAACGAACAGGAAGATCGTCGACCAGAGCAGATCACCCTGCCCCGACAGATAACTCAGCAGGATCAGACACATCGCCGGCACGATCGCGATGATCTGCAGGTACGGAATCATGTTCAGCGCACCCACGAACAGCCCGAACGGAACGGCCATCGGCAATCCGATGATCGAAAAGCCGATCGAAAACAGGACACCGGTCGACATCGCGATCACGAACTGTCCGCGGAAGTATCGCCGCAACACGGCGTCAAACTCCGTCAGGAAACCGAGCACCTGATCTCGATAGGGCTGCGGCATGAAGCCCCGCCACTCACGCCGATACTTGGGGTAATCGAGGAGAATGAAGATCAGGTAAATGAAGACGACGACGATCACGGAAAACAGAACGAACAGCTCGATCGTCAGGTTCTTGATCGTCACGCCGCCCGCGGCGATTCGATTCCAGAGCGCCAGAACCATCGCCCCCGGATGATCATCGTTGGGCTTCGCAAAACGAATGACCGCCTCCAGCGCCAACTCGGCGCTGGTTCCCGCCACGCGTTCCGTCAGCACATTGAGCCGCGTTGCGAGATCCGGGCTCGGATTGTTCACAAACTCACTCAACCCGTCGCGAAGCTCGATCAGCCCCAGCCGCGTCTTGGTTTCCTCGGGCAAGTCTGCCGCGTCATCATCGCTTGGCGCGCTCGTCGTCTCGACGGCCGCGTCACGCTCGCTGACCCAGGCCACCGCGGCATCGCGGAAACTCGCCCAGCTCTGATCGAACTGTTTTACCTGATAGGCAGACACGAGAATGATCAGCACGGCCACGGAAAAACCGACAAACAGCCCGCTGCCGAGCGTCAGTGCCACAGCCCGACTGCGCTGAAGCCGGAGCCGATGCTCAAACCCCGTGACCAGCGGATTCAGGATGTACGCAATCACGACCGCCGCCACGAACGGAATCAGCACGTCGCGGAGATAGCGAACAAGAAGAAACAGGCAGACGAAGACCGCCGCCGTCAGCACCATGCGGACAACGCGATCGAACGTAAATGGCCTGGAATTCTCGAACATCAGCCCTTTCGGCCTGCTATTGCATAACGACTTTCAGAATCACGCAACATGTCCCGGGGCCGGCGACGTCTTTTGACCTCACTGACGCCGCGCCCTGGCGCCCGCATGACACACGTCTGTGAATTCTAACGGCAAAACAAGAACTCACACCCTTCGGCGATCGTCCTATCACTGATACGGCTGCGCGCCGAACATTCGTCACGGCTTCGCCGTTGAACGTCGCGCGCCTTTGAAACATAATGCAGGTCCAGCCAAACGAAGCGACGGCAAATCGGCCGCCTGCACACGCGACTGGTGGGACACCATTACAGGCTTCACGGAGGAGCGCCATGACGGCCAGACGAAACTTTTCCCTTTTCTGTGTATTGACCGCCGCAGCCCCGATGTTGATCGGCTGCGTCTCGCGTGACGAATATCTTCGAGAGAAGTTCGCCCGCAGAAAGGCCGTTGAACGGGCCGAGACCCTCGAACGCGATCTCGCCGACGAACGCGCCCGCGTCATGGCACTCGAATCCCAGTTCGGCGCAGTCCGAGGCCAACTCAATACGCAGACCGCCATGACGAGCACGCTCAAGGCCGAACGCGATCGGCTGAACACCTACAGCAACCGACTCCAGAGTGAAATCGACTCGCTTGCCCGGCAGCAGATCGGCGCCATCAAAGTCGTCGAAGTCAAACTGCCGGCCGAACTGGATCGCCAGCTCAAGGACCTCGCCGCACGATATCCCGATTCCGTCGAATACGACGCACAACGCGGCGCCGTCCGATGGAAGAGCGATCTCACGTTCGGCAAAGGCAGTGACGAAGTCCAGCCCGAAGCGGCCGAATCACTGCGATCATTCGCGCAGGTCGTCAACTCAACCAGCGCATCCGGCTTCGAAATCATCGTCGTCGGTCACACGGACAACCTTCGCATCGGTCCCGTCACGGGCCGCAATCATCCGACGAACTGGCACCTGAGTGTCCATCGATCCATCGCCGTGATGAACGCACTCGCCAGCGCCGGCGTCCCGCAGGAACGCATGGGCGTGATGGGCTACGGCGAGCATCGACCGCAGGTCCCGAATTCTCGCGGCGGCGCGGAAGAAAACCGACGCGTCGAAATCTATCTCGTCTCCACACGCGACGACATCGCCAGCAGCGGCGACACGATGAGCATGAACGACTCGATCAAGTAGTCCGAACAACGCGACGCGCTAATCCTCCAAGCCAGGACCCACGCCGAAATGAAAAAGCTCCGCGCGACATCGCGTGGGGCTTTTTTCTGGTACTTTGCGGAATTCCAGGTGATATTGAGACTCTCGACGATTCCAACTGCTGACGATTCCGACAGCAGGCGATTCGAAGTGCCGACGATTTGAAATGCCGACGATTTGCATTGCCGACGATCCGAGTTGCCGACGATTTGAAATGCGTCCCGATAGGGACGCGAAGACAATAGCCCAGCCTTTCAAGGCTGGGGTTGAAGATCGAGAAAAACAAATGCCGTCCTGGAAGGACGGCGCGATCATCGCCGGCGCTTCCTCCATTCTTTTCCGGGCAACGCCCTGAACTGAATGCGATTGCAGCGGCGTCACTCAGAGCCGCCGCATCCTCGCGAGGGAGTCACGCCAAGCCCGCTCAATTACGCGAACGGCCACGCTGAGGACAGCGAGGCTCTGAAGACGCTACGATTTTTCTTCGCCCAAGCGAGGCTCGCCACCTCAAACCGCCGCCGGCGAATACCCGCGCCCCATCACAATCGCCTTGATCCGACCCGCGAAGCTCTGCAGATCGACCATGATCATGTACAGCGTGGGAATACCAATCAGCGTCAGCACCGTCGCGAACATCAGGCCCGCCGCGATGGAGATCCCCATCGGAATCAGGAACTTCGCCTGGAAGCTCGTCTCCGTCAGCAGCGGTCCAAGCCCCAGCACTGTCGTGATGGATGTCAGCAGGATCGCGCGAAGTCGCGAGCGACCGCCGTCGATCACGGCCTCGTAGGC
>JAJDEC010000418.1 GCA_029259995.1 Phycisphaerae bacterium | reverse complement strand
TGGGGCTGCGGGAGTAGATGCCGCCGACCAGGCCATAGGGCGAGTTGTTGGCGATCTTCACGGCGTGTTCGAAATTGTCCGCACGCAGCACGCTGAGGATCGGGGCCATGATTTCCTGCTGGGCGATGTCGCTGTCGGGGGCAACATCCGCGACGATCGCGGGCCGCACAAAGTGGCCGCTGGAGTTGGAGTCGATCAGACCGCCGGGGAGGATCAGGCGGCCGCTGCGCTTCGCCTTCTCGATAAACGCCTGATAGCTCGCGACGGCCGTGTCGTCGATCAGCGGACCGACGCCCGCGGCCGGATCCTCGGCGCTTCTCGGCGTGATGCCGCCGGCCGCCTCTTTCAGTTTTTCCAGATAGGCGTCGTAAATGTCTGCCAGGACGATGGCACGGGAACAGGCCGTGCACTTCTGGCCGCTGTAGCCGAAGGCGCTGGCGATCGTCGCCTGAACGGCCTCGTCGATGTCGGCGTCATCGTCGATGATGATGGCGTTCTTGCCGCCCATCTCGGCGAGAATGTGCGTGAAGCCGCGGCGATCCGCGTCGCGGGTGCGGGCACTCTCAATGATCGACGCCCCGACGCGGCTCGAACCGGTAAAGGCGATCATGTCCACTTCGGCGTGTTTGACGAGGGCGTCGCCGACGACATCCCCCGCGCCCGTGACAAAATTCAACACGCCGGGGGGCAGCCCCGCATCGATCAGAATGCGGCACAGGCGGGCCGCGGAGATCGACGAATGCTGGGCCGGCTTCATCACGACGCTGTTCCCCGTCACGAGGGCCGCCGCCGTCATGCCGCCGATCAGCGACATCGGGAAGCAGAAGGGACCGATCACGGCGACGACGCCGCGGGGGGCGTAGAAGTATTCGTTCACTTCGCCGGGCCAGTCACGATGCCGATTGCGATGCGTCAGCCGGCGCCACTCGTGGGCGTAGAAACGGAAGTAGTCGATCGTTTCGAGATAGTCCCCGGCCGCCTCGCGCCACGTCTTGCCGGTTTCAAAAATCGTCAGAGCCATCAGTTCATGCCGGGCCGCATGCAGGGCGTCGGCGGCGCGATCGAGGACTTCGGCGCGGGCCTCGCCGGATTGATCGGCCCAGGCGTCGGCCGCGCGCTTCGCGGCGGCGACGGCGCGATCGACCGTTTTCACATCGCAGTTGGCGAAATGACCGACGACTTCGCCGGGATCGCTTGGGTTGCGCGAAGGCCGCCACTCGGCGGCGTCGGCGGGTTCATTGCCAATGATCGGGGCATGTCGTTCGCCGAAGTGATCGCGCACATGGTGCAGTGCCGCATTCATGGCATCGCGAACGGCGCCGTCGGCGAAGTTGATCTCGGGTTCGGACTGGAATGGTTCCATGGGCGATTCCCCTTCGGGATCCTGAAGAAACGGTTGCGGGATCGGCGAGCGCGTGGGTCGCTGCGACGGACCGGGCTTGCGGAGCAGTTGGTCCGTCGGCGTGCCACCGCCGAAGCTCTGGCGCAGGAAGGACTCGTTGGCCGTGTTTTCGATCAGTCGGCGGATGAGATAAGCCATCCCCGTCATCATGTCGCCGAATGGCGCATAGACGCGAACACGCTGTTTCATCTGCGTCAGCGCCCGGCGGAGCGGTTCGCCCATGCCCGTGAGCATCTGGAGTTCGAGCGTGCGCTGTGGCAGGCCCATGGCGTTTTCCATCGCCAGCATCGCGGCGATCGTGCGCACGTTGTGGCTGGCGAACGCGGGGCGAATGATGTCGCAGTTCTCCAGTATGACGCGACCGACGCGCTCGTAGGCCGCGTCCGACTCCCACTTCTCCTTGTAGAGCGGGCTTTGCCAGCCGTTGCGCACGGCCATGGCCGTTTCCGAATCCCAGTAGGCGCCCTTGACGAGTCGGACGCTGATGGGCGTACCGCGCCGGCGCGCCCAGGCGACGAGATCGGCGAGATCGCGATCGCCCTCCGGCATATAGCACTGAATGACGATGCCGCAGTTCGGCCAGTCGCGGAACTCCGGCTCCGTCAGGACGCGCTTGAAGATGTCGAGCGTGAGATTCTTGACGGCGTAATGTTCCATATCGACGTTGACGAACGCGCCGGCGTCGCGGGCGGCGCGGAGAACGGGGCGAAGACGCTCGAGCACGGCGTCGGACGTGCCCTTCGGGTTGATCGGATCGAACGAGACGACGATCGCCGAGAGCTTGATGGAGATATTGACTTTCGGAATCGCTCCAAACGGGGCGTGATCGATCGTCGTGATGTCGGGCCAGCTTCGTGCGTCGCGGCTGACCTGGTTGATCAGTTCGATGTAGAGCTGTTGATGCTGCCTGGCGATGCGATCAGCGATGATGGTTTCGCCCAGGACGTCGAGCGTGAACGTGTTGCCATTTCGGCGCAGGCGTTTGACGGAGCGAATCGCCTGCTGCGGCGTGTCGCCCGCGATGAACTGCTTGGCGCCGATCCCGCAGCCGAACTTCGCGGCGCCGGCGACGAGGGAGGCGTACATCGAATCCGGCTTGTCGAAGGCGACGGCAAGATGCAGCGGCTCAGGTGGATCGTACGGATCGTCATCGTCGCCGCCGAGGTATTCGATGAGATGTCGGGCGACGGCCTCGTTGGATTGCAGCGACGGCAGGACCTCGACGAATCGAAACAGGCGGAGCTTCAGCCCTTCATCCCGCGTGAGCTGGTTCATCGCGGCCTGTTGCCAGTATTCGATGGAGAACACACTTGGCCCCGCGGCCTCGGCGCGCTCGAAGATCTGGCGACCGATCCGACGGATTTCGGGTTCGAGGGCGGCGGTGTTGGTGCGTAAGGAAGTCATTGAATCGGCTGTCCACGACGATACGATTCGAGTCTATCGCCGGGCGCGGGGGGCCACAAGGATTGCGAGTGCGATCGTGGGCGATACACTCTCGGCCATGAAAACCCATTGGCACCAACTTGCTGCGGATTGTGGTGGCAGTCGCGCACGTCGCACTGTCGTGATCGTGAGTCTGGCCGCGATGATCTTCGTCGGCTGTGACGACAAGCGGCGCCACAAGGCGTCGGAAGATGTCGCGTTCGCCGTTGTCGAACCGCCCGCCGAGGCCAACGAGGACCCGCAACAGATCGCGAAACGGGCGATTCAGGCCATGCGCGATCTGCAGGCGGTTCGCGCGGAAGGCCTGGGCAAGGCCGGCAATCGGGCGAAGTATGAAGAAGCCATGGGTCGCCTCTTCGGTGTCGCCGATCAGGATCAGATCTACAGCATGATGAAGCCGAATCGTAAAACGGGCGGGGGCTCGATTCAGTCGCCCGTCGATCTGACGAAGAACGCCGCCGTGCGCCGCATCGCTGAAACGTGGACCTCGAAGACGGCGCATTACATCGACGGCGTGTTGCCCGAGTCGATTCAGACGGCAAAAGCGGGCGAACAGCGCGTTGTCGTCGTTGTGGAAGCCGTCAATGCGGCCGAGCAAGCGATGCTCACCGAGATTCGTTCCGGTGATGGGTTGGGCGATCCGGCGACGCCGTTCAAACAGCTGTCGACCGAGTTGCAGGCAAAGATCCGAACCGCGGCATTGCAACGGGGATTCAATGTGCCAGTCGAGGCAGTAATCCGACTGTATCTCGCTCAAGGCGCGAACGGCTGGCGCGTGCAGACGGTAGACGTCATCGCGAAGAAGTAGCGCAGCGCTGAATCGACTGCATCGAGATCATGGCGAAACCGTGACTTTGACCGGGCT
>JAJDEC010000417.1 GCA_029259995.1 Phycisphaerae bacterium | reverse complement strand
ACGAGCACCGCGGAGTGCGCCGACGACGGCGAAGAGAACACTGATTCCCACGGCCTGCAGCATGAGTTCCGGATGGGTATCGATGATGTACTTCGGGAAATGATAGAACTCGGCGTAGAGATTGATCATCGATTGGCGGAGACCGATGCCGATGACGCAGCCGATGAGACCGCCGACAAGACCGACGATGAGACCGAAGAAAATGAAATGCCGGAACAGCCGGGCGTTGGAATAGCCGAGGGCCTTCAGGGTTCCGATCGTGACGCGCTGCCGTTCCACGAGTCGGCGAAGCAGGACGCTCAGGGCCATGGCGGAAACGGCCAGGAATATGAGGGGCATGATGACGGCGCTGACGCGCAGGCCGTCGATCTCGTCGGTCAGGAAACGATTGGACGCCTGTCGCTCTCGCAGGATGGCGGAGAAGACGCCGTAGGGCTCCAGGCGCGTTTCGATGTCGTTCAGGAGCGTCTTCTGTTGAGACGGCGAGATGTTTGCAAATCGGCCGACGACATTGTTGCAGGCGTCCTGAAAGTCCAGCACGTCGCGCGCGTAACGTTCCTTGACGTAGAGAACGCCGAAATGTTCCGGGTCCGGCATGAGATCGCCTTCGCCGCGAACCATATAGACGTATTCGGGGCTCACGCAGGTGCCGACGATCGTGAATGCTTCGCGCCGCCGATTGAGGATCAAGTGGATCTGATCGCCGGGTCTGAGACGGTGGGCCAGCGCGAACGAGTCGCTGACGATCAACTCTTCGTCGCGATCGGGGGAGAAGCCGGTACCGCGGATCAGGAAGAGATCATTCAGCGTGCTTGCGTCGCGCTGTTCGGGAAATGAAATCAGGCGTCCGTTGACGGGCCGCGGCTGCTCGGGCAGATCCAGAATGATGTCGAAGACGACGCGCGACTGGACAATCTCGATGCCTTTGAGTTCCGCGAGGCGATCGATCTCCGTGAGCGGCGCCTTTTTGACATCCACCCAGAAGTCGGCGAATCGATAGGCGTTGTAATAGGCGGCCTGACTGGTTTCGAGGACGCGCTGCGCCGAACCCATCCCGACGTAGGATCCAGCGCCGAAGGCGATAATCACGACGACGACCAGAAGTGATCCGGCGTTGAATCGAAGCTCTCGCAGCAGTTTCTTGTCGAGCGGCCTCACACGGTCTCCGGAGCGTTACCAGGATATTTCGGATGCGGGCGACGGGGATTCGTTGCGCGTGACTTCCGCGATGCGTCCGCTGGCGAGGCGGACCCTGCGATTCGCAATCATGGCGAGTGCCGGGTTGTGTGTAATCAGGATAATCGTCAGGCCTTTTTCGCGATTGAGTCGTTGCAGGGTTTCGAGGACGGCTTTCGCCATCTCAAGATCCAGCGCGCCGGTCGGCTCGTCCGCGAGCAGGAGGTCCGGGCGTTTGGCCAGCGCACGTGCAATCGAGACGCGCTGTTGTTCGCCGCCGGACAGCTGGGCTGGGAAATGTGACGCACGATCGGCAAGACCGACGATCGCGAGGGCTTCGGCGGGATCGATCGGATCCGAGACGAGTTCCGTCGCGACTTGCACGTTCTCAAGTGCCGTCAGTGTCGGCACCAGGTTGTAGAATTGGAATACAAATCCAATCGTGTCGCGGCGATATCGCGTCAGGGCTTCATCATCCAGCGACGTCAATTCCTGATCGCGGAACCAAAGTCGGCCGGATGTGGGTCGATCAAGTCCGCCGATGAGATTGAGAAGCGTGCTCTTGCCGGAGCCGCTGGGCCCAAGGATCACGACGAACTCGCCTTTCGAAACCTCCAGATCAGCGTCCAGCAAAGCGGAAACTTCGACGTCTCCCATTTGGAACACACGGGACGCTTTCTGGATTCGGATGGGCGCCATCAGTGATTGTGTCATGGATTCTTCGACGCTCCGGATTGGACCTCGCAGCCTATGCCCGCTGGTCGAGTGTCGCAGAATCCGGGCGTTTCTTCAAATTCAACAGATATGACACATGGCGTTGACAAATGCTTGATGGAATCGAGATGGGAAAAAGTCCCGGCGGGCCGACCGTCGCCGACGCTCGCTAAAGGTCCAATCGATCGAACCCGCCGAGTCAGGTTGAATTGTCGTCCGGTTGATGCCTTCGGCGCGCGGACTTCGCGGATGCGTCGTTTGTCCGCCGCGGCCAATCCGGCAGTCAAGCCGAACTTTTGGTCGTCAATGCGTCGCGCCTCGAGCCGATTGACATGGTCCCGATGCGCGACGCCGGGGTGGAGTGTCTCCCTAGTGGCTTCGCAGCAAGTCCCTCAGTTGGGCGTGCGCGGATGCCGTCTGCGTGACAATCAATTGCTGGTTGAGTGCCGAAATCGAACCCACATTTCCGCCGGCCGCGCGCCAGCTCTCTGGTTCGATCGTTGCCTGTATCAAGTCGATCAACGGTCCAATCGCGTCGTTGACGTCGGCATCATCGTCTTCGCCATCGTCGAAGAGGTTGTTGCCGCCGCCTCCCCCGCCACCGCCACCACCGCCGCCGCCAGCACCTCCGGCGCCGCCGCCGCTGCCGAGGAATTGGCCGCCGCCGATTCCGCCCTGCTGGCCGGTCTGCCCCTGGCCCTGACCGGCCTGCGTGATGTCGATTCTGGGGCCTACGAAATTGGGAACGCTGACGATCAGATCGCTGGTGTTTATTGCGACGGCTTTCGTCCGCCTGCTCAGATCTTCCTTCGTGGAGATGCGGACGATTCCCTCGTCAATCTCGTAGCCGAGTTCGACTTCGCCGCCGCTAACTTCGCCGAGAATCAGATCCAGCGTTTTTTCAAACGAGACGTCGTTGAGGGACAACGTGACTTCGGCGTCCTTTTCGACCGCTACGGCTTCCATGGCAGCCCAATTGGGAACGATGTTCAATCCCGTCAGGGATCGCAATCGATCGACAACCACTTCGAATTCAACGCTGTCGAAGCGAATTTCTGGCGTGCGACTGCGAAGTGTCGCCCGGGCTCGGCGCGTTTCTTCCTGTTCTCTGTATTCGTCGCTCGGACGTCGTCGGGCGGACTTCTCGATCCAGTCTTTTGGGTATCGAATGTCATCACTGTAGGGTATGCCGTCTTCGTCGACCTGAATGAAGAGACTTCGTCCTTCACGATGTCGTGTTGCGACCGCAAGGCGATCGCGGCGACTCTGGCTGACGTCCCTGATGAGATCGCGAAGCCAGATCGCTCGTTCGTTCGACGGGTCAACGACAACCAGCTGTTCGATGACTTGCAACGCCTCGTCGTATTGTCGTGCGGCGTTGAGTGTTTCTGCACGGGTCATCAGCCCTTCGATCACGCGACGCTGGCCGTCGGCAATCGCGGCCAGCCGGACGGCCTCACGCTGATTGATTTCCTTGAGCTGAAGCCGGATCGCCTCTTCGTCGTGACGCCTGCTTTCATCGGATACGTAGGTTCTCAATGCGGCGATGCGCTCTTGATAGTCATCAAAGGCCGCTGCACTGGGTGCGTAAGCGCGAGCCGACTCGATGACCTGTGCGGCGCGATCGACGCCGCGACCAGCGTCCTCAAATCGGTTTGCCAGGACGGATCGTCGGATCGACTGTTCCTCATTGCGATAGGAAATGATCGCTTCCTGCCACACGATGATTCGTTGTCGCGCTTCGCGATCGATCAATCGGTTCGAGTCGGAAGTGGTGCTCCCGGGTTGATCTGCTGCGAGCGAGATCGGGGACATCAATGCGGGGCCATCGGCATCCGCCATTGCCAGTGGGACGACGGCGGATGTGCGACTCGGCGCCGGTTCAAATGGCGCGGGCCTGAATTGGGTCTTCCATGACTGCACGCCGGTTGCAAAGTGCCGATCGTCGGTCGCCTTTTCCACAGCGCTGCTCATGCTGGCGTTCGTGTCGAGGCGTGAATCGTCGGGATTCGATAATGTGGGACGACAGGCCCGATCGTTGTCGATCGACAAGATCGGCTGGAAATCGTTGCTTCGCCAGGGCTCGATGGCCGACATGGCGACAACGATCGCTGAAACGAACAACAGCGTTCCATGTATGACGATTCCACGTCGTTGATTCCCCTTGCCGTCGCCGAGAATCGAAATCAACCGCCCTTCAAGTCGCGTTCTCGCGGCCATGTTGAGGGCAACGGCGGCGACCATCGGACGTCGACGCATGCGCGTCGCGATGTCGAGCAGTGTTTCGGCGTAAGTGGACGGCCGTGTACCGATTCGAACCACGTCGTCGTCGCAGGCGAGTTCTCGTACTTCCTCCAGCCGGCGGGCGACAAACCAGGCGAGCGGATTGAACCAATGCACAACGCACGCGAGCCGGGCGCACATCTGGACAAACCAGTCGTGACGGCGGACGTGCGTGAGTTCGTGCAGAAGAACGATTCGGAGGCGTTCGACAGACCATTCGTGCCAATTGGCGGGAAGCAGGACGATCGGCCGCAAAGCGCCCCACGTGATGGGAGAGTCGATGGCGTCGGTTTCGACCAATGCAGCCCGGCGTCGGATGCCAAGCCCCTGAGAGACTTGCCGCGCAATCCGGAGCGCGCCGCCATCAACGACGGGCCTGCCCCGTTTGAGCCACCAGTTGACACGGAGTGTTCCCAACATCATCCACAACAGTCCGATGACGAGTCCCATTAACCAGATCGTGATGAGCGTGTCGGATACGTTTGTTGCGGTTGGGATGCCGGAATTGTCGCCAATTGCGTTGCCGGCAAGTTGCGTGGTTTGCGGCGGAACGTTTGTTGCCAGTGTTGTGGGCGTGTTCTTGACTGCTGCTGCGCGTTCGACGGATTCCCGTGGCGCCATCATCATCGTGCTGCCGATCGCTTGATTGGAGACGCCTGACGGCGCGATGTTATCCTGCGTCGGCGACGCGTTCGACATGCTTAAACGGGCCGGAACTGACGGGGACGGAACCCGCACGGATGATGCCGTGACTGTCGGCGTCGCTGCGGGAACTGGCCGAACGATCTCGTTCGTCGGTTCGGGCAGAATCGGAATACGATATCTGGGCATGACGGTCGACAAGATAGGGACGATCAACACGCCGAATACGGCGATGGACAGCATAGCATGTCGATATCGCGGTGCAGCCCGACGCATGCAGAGGAACGCCGTCGTGGCGACGCCCAGGATGACCGTGGCCTTGAGGCTGGAATCGATGAGGCCCTGCCAGGCGCCGCTTGAAATGTCGAAATGTCGAATCAACTCGATGATGTCGTTCATCTCAG
Source organism: Phycisphaerae bacterium (assembly GCA_029259995.1). Lineage (GTDB taxonomy): Bacteria > Planctomycetota > Phycisphaerae > UBA1845 > UTPLA1 > ECT2AJA-110-A. The sequence goes on along the minus strand of JAJDEC010000417.1, from coordinate 6,338 downwards.
CGTCCTTCCTGCTTGGCGCGATTGATCATGTCGGAAAGTCTGTCCAATTCGTCATGTGACAATTGGCCGTCTTCCATGTCGATGAGGGCGGCGACTGCGTGATGCGCGGAGCCCTCGAAGAATGTGTCGATCAAATGGCGAACGGCGGATTTCTGCGCGGCTTCGCGAGGAACTGTCGGGCGATAGACGTATCGAGGGCCATCCTGCTCGTGGGAGAGATGTCCCTTCTCTTCGAGAATACGCAGCGTGGCGCGGACGGCGGAATAACTGGGCGGATCGGCCATCCGTTCGCGAACATCTGCGGCCGTCGCGCGGCTGATGGCGTAGATGATGTCCATCATTTCGCTTTCACGTCGACTGAGCTTTGGTTTTCGTGGACGGGGCATGATGTTGATCCTTCAGGAGGCCTACGGCGACAAGGCGGAGATTCGTGTTCGCCTTGGTGTAGGTTTTTCAGCACTCTGCTAAAAAAATAGCATGTCGATCAGCAAAGGTCAAGGATCTGGCTCGACTTTTCTTGCTGGGAATCTGACATGGCGTCATTCCACACGTTGACGTCGGATTGGCGGTCTTCGTACGATCGGGCTCGCGAGCCCCTGATTCACGCCGGGCCGAGCCTTCGGCCGCATTCATCAAAGGACAACCTGATCATGACTGATTTTCCAATTCGAATCGTCGCGCTGACTGCCGCCATTGGCCTGGCGGCGCCGGGTATTCCTCACGCGACTGCCCAGTGGTCGTCGAGTTCGGCCGTCAATCTGGCGGTCGCCGATCGTACCGGCGAGCAGACGCAGACCAAGATTCGGCCGACGTCCGACGGGGGTTGTTACGTCAGCTGGTTCGACAACTCAATTGGCGGCTACGACGTATACATTCAACGGCTCGATCGTGACGGGAATGAGCAATGGGCGCACAACGGTGTGCTAGTCGCGGATCGCTCCTTTACCTCGACGCAGGACTATGGCCTCGCCGTGGACGCAGACGACAACGCCGTCATTGCCTATCGGGACGATCGCATGACGGGCGAACAGGTCGGGGTCAACAAGATCCTGCCGAACGGAACGCTGGCGTGGGGTGCGAACGGTGTGCTCGTGACAAACACGACGGCGTTCGTTGCAAACCCCAAGATCGCCGCGACAACGGATGGTCATTACGTGGTTGGCTGGTCCCAGGATGCGAGTATCGGATTGCAGCGACTCGACAGCAACGGCGCCGAGCAGTGGACGGCAGGCGGCATTGTCGATACGCCCGCGACAGGCAGCTATATCATGAGTGACTTGCAGTCTTCGATCGGCGGATCAGTCATCGCGCTCTGGGTGCGCCCGACGGGGAACTTTCTTTCGCCGAAGCATCTTTATACGCAGCGATATGATGCGGAAGGCTCGAAGCTTTGGAATGACGGCAGCCCCGTGATCGTTTTTGACGCCAACTCCGTCCAGATCGGCTATTTCCCGTCGTTCGTGACGGATGGCTCCGGCGGCGCCGTGTTCGGCTGGTACGAAACGGGCGGCGATCGGAATTGTTACGCCCAGCACGTCAATGTTTCGGGAACGGTCTTGTATGCCCACAACGGCGTGGCCGGATCGACGCAGGCCGGGCGGCTGGGCCTGTCCCCCGACGTCGCGTATGACGCTGACAACGACGATATCTACCTGTTCTGGACGGAAACCAATTCGAATCAGAGCGCCTGGGGCATGTACGGGCAGCGCTTCGCATCGGGCGTGCGACAGTGGTCAGACAACGGTCTCGAAGTCACGCCACTGGACGGCAACCAGGAGTCGTTCGTTCAGGCACTTGTGGCCAAGGGCGTACCCATGGCATTCTCGTACGACGGTTCCGCGAGTGACTTGATCATCGGCTACGGGTTCGATACGACAGGCGTGACGATCTGGACAGGCGGTTCAACGACTGTCTGCTCTGTTAACAGTGACAAATTGCGAATCGATTCGGCGACAAGCGCGTGTGGAGATGCCCTGATTACGTGGGCGGATTCTCGGTTCGATGCGCGGGATATTTACGCACAGAATGTTCACTCCGATGGTTCCCTTGGCGCGGCGATTCCCGTGGCCGCCGACATGAATTGTGACGGCGTCGTGTCACTCGTGGACGTTGCGCCATTTACGCAGGCGCTGCTGGACGCCGACGCGTATTCGTCGCAATTTCCATGTTGCGACATTTCCAATGGCGATGTGAACGGCGATACGAATATTGACGGCCTGGACGTGAGTCCATTTGTCCAGGCGCTGTTGGGCAACTGATCGGACTTGACGCATGCCAATCCTTTATGAAGTCAACGCCGAATTCGTGGATCCGACGATCGCCGACGACTGGGTGCGATGGATTCTCACTGCGCATCTTGCGGATGTCGTGAAAGCCGGCGCCTCAGGGGGACGCCTTGTGCGTGTCGATGGCGAGGACGGCGTTCCTCGATTTTCAGTGCAATACGAATTCGCGACGCGCGGCGGGTTGGAGACGTATCTCCGTGATCATGCCGGGCGACTTAGGAATGAGGGAACCAGCCGGTTTCCGCTTGACAAGGTTCAGTATTCCCGCCGAACCGGCGAAATCCTTGCATTGCAGTGACCAAATGCGACGACGAACGATGCACAGGGGCTTGTGCAGTTTGCGTTATTGGCGGGGCTGTCGGGCGTAAGTAACTGTCGCCGAATCTGCGGTATCCCATGAATTCGTGAGCCCTTGCGCAGAAGTTGTTGGCGAACGGCGGAATTTGCCGTTAATATTCAGGTGCGGGCGAAAGCTCGTGGAGCCTGCGGTCTCTGACCGCCGGTGGGGAAGACGTTTGCGGAATGCAGCGATACGAGATTCTCTCTCGGTCGATCATGTATCCGCATTCTTGGGCCTTTGGCGACTGTAGGACCGTCGCCGGATGCAGGACGCGGCGCCTCGCAAGGATGGGTGGTGTTGAACAAAGGATGGTTCATCCCTGCAATCATTGCAGGCGCGGCGGCCTGTTCCATCGCGCTCTGGGTCTATCTCAGCACATCGAACGAGCCGATTGCGGCACGATTCAGCCGAATTCCCCCAGCACCTCGCATAACACACACGAATAGCCCACGCCCGGATGCAGAAAACTTGTCGCTTGACGATGTCGAATCACGGGATTCGACACGCACGGCAAATGGACCTGCTGCCGATGGGCAATCCGATGACTCCTCGAATCTGATTGTCGTCGCGGCCGGAACCCCGACAGATTCGCATCACTTAGCAGGCGAGCCATCGGACTTGGATTTCGATGCGCCGAAGAGTCCCGTCGTCGAGGCCGCCGATTCAGGACACGGCACCCTGCCAACGTCTGATGCCGAAACGGATCAGAAATCAGCGCGGGCGCAGGATCTTCGGCGCCGGGCGATTCGAATGCTGCGCGAGGCGATCGAGAAGCGTATTTTTGCGCGGATCGATCAACTCGATTTCGCGCTCATGGAACTTGATCGGAACGCGCTCCGCTGGCGGAACAACATCTCGCGCGATCCATGGAATGTAACGCTTTACGCCTGGATGCAGTTTCATGGCGACGACATCGACGGCGCTGATCGATCATTCCTGAGGGCGCTGGAACTCCGAGAGGATTATCCGTCGGCGTTGCGCGGACGCGCCATCGCGATGATGTCGGCTGGTCGATACCAACGAGCGGCCGATGCATTCCGCGAACTCATTAAAGCCTATCCGAACAACGTCGAAGGCCGGTACAACCTCGGGGTTCTGCTTTCTCGCGTCGGTCGATTCCGAGAGGCAGGCGACGCGTATCGATCCGCGCTCGAGATAGACCCGAAACATGCAAGATCCCTCTACAACCTGGCGGCGATCGCGCAGCGAGACGGGCGGCTGGCCGATGCGCGCCGGCACTGGATTCGATTCACGGAGATCGAATCCAATGTGATCAGCGTCTGGTTCAATCTCGGCGTCGTGCAAATGGATTACAAGGAGCCGCTAGAAGCCGCGGTCTATTTCAAGGCGGCCGTATCAATCAATCCGGACGAGCTGGTCGGACGCGTCAACCTGGCGCTCGCCTATCTTGAGGCGGCGCATATCGAGGAAGCCGAGCGCGTGCTTCGTGAGGCCGATGCGGACATGCCCTGCGAGCCCGCCGTCCTTGACGCACTGGTCGAGACAAACCGCCGGCTCGCCGAATGGTCGCCATCTCAGCGTCTCGCGTTTCTTGCCCGTGCCAGCGAAATCGAATCGGAGCTCATCGAGATGCGACCGCCCGATATCGAATTCGAGCAGGTCGCGGGCGATCCGATGAACGGAGAAACATCGGGGTTGATCGGCCCTTGATTGGCCGGACAGCTTCAGCGCCGAAATCCACGAATCTCGGGGCGAGGCGGCTGAATATCGGCTTCCGGTTCCAGGGCACACCGCGCATCTTTTCCATTCTGATATCGCTGCACATTATCGCGCGTCGACCTGCGTATCGTTGCATCCCTACAATCCGATGTTCTGCGGTCTTTTCTGGTCATTGATCGTGCGTCCAGCGACGGCGCACGCGATCGGTTCGCAGCCATATTCACGTTTGGGACTGCTTCCGGGGGGAAGAAGCGATGCGATTCATTGCGAGTTTACTCGTCGGCCTGTTGGCTTGTTGCGTCTGCGCCGAGGCGTCGGCCGACATTGTCTATCGCATCAACGCGGGCGGTCCGGATTATGTCGACCCGGCGGGCAACACGTGGCGAAGCGATTCGGCACTGGGCTATTTCAATATCGGTGAGTCCTTCTCAGTCGATAGTTCGGTCGAGATCGCGGAGACGACGTTGGATCCGATCTTCCGATCTCATCGATACGACAGTTCGCTGGCGAACCCGGAGATGATCTATACGTTTCCCGTGGACCCGGGCTTTTACAGCGTTCGCCTTTACTTCGCCGAGACGTATTGGGGCTTCGAGGGGCGGCGCCGATTCGGCGTCGATATCGAGAGCGAGACAGTTCTCGTGGATTACGACATCGTCGGACTGACGGGCGGCAAATACGTCGCGGACGTTCAGCAGTTTCTGACGGAAGTCGTTGACGGCGATCCGACGCTGACAATCACGTTCACGCACGGCTCCATCGATCATCCGCTGGTCTGCGCGATCGTGATCGAATCCGTGCCGCCGTCGCCGATTATCATGAACGGCGAATCCGCCTCGTTGGCCATCCTGAAGAATTCCAACTGTTCGAATGCGGCCAATCTCCTGGCGCTGGAGGCGGCTGATCCGGACACGGATCCGGCGATACTCCAATGGATGATCACATCGGGGCCCAGCCACGGTGACGTCTCATTTCTGGGAGGCGAAGTCGTCGGATCTGACGTGATTGTCTGCTACACGCCGGCTGAAAACCAGGTGACGGCCGATGCGTTTACGATTGCCGTGACGGACGGTGACGTCGGCAATATCGACGAAATTGACGTGAGTGTTGCGATCGTCGATACGCAGGCGCCAACAATTGTCTGCCCTGCCGATCTGACACTCGAAGCCGACGCTTCGTTCACGCCGAGCGCGGCGGGAGTCGCCACGGGAACGGATGACTTCGGCGCGGCGCCGACGATTTCCTACAGCGACATAATTGTCGCCGGTTCCTGTCCGATCGCCATCGAGTTGGAACGCACATGGAAGGCGCGCGACGCGGCGGGGAACATAGCGACGTGCATGCAGCGCATTTCCATCATGGACAACGACACGGATGCGGACGGCAGCGTCGACTGTGACGACATCGCGCCAAACGACGCCCAGGTTGGCGGATCCGACAGCGGCGATACATCGAACGATAACGCCAGCGAATCAGGCGCAGACGGCGGCGATGACGACGGAAATGGAAATGACAACTTCGGAACGAACGGCGTCGGGTTCGTCGATCCCGGGTCTGGTCAGCCGATCCCGACGGACGAATGTTGCGGGGGCGGTCTTCCCGCCATGCTGCCATTCATGATGCTCGGCTGGCGACGGCGCCGCCGCGCCCGTTGAATGATCCGATTGCGCTGCCGACCGATTGACGATTCTTCTTCGGATTCAGCCGCAGGGAATTCCCGCATCCTTTCAATTATTCATTCTGCGCGCACAATAGCGACGAAACGGCGGCTGTTGATCATCTCCTTGTGTCAGGTTTCCAATCATGCGTGCGTACGAAGTTCAGAATCGATTCGGTCTCGACTCCCTCAAGATGACCGAACGCCCCGATCCGACGCCCGGTCCCGGACAGATTGTCATCCGCGTTCTTGCGGCGTCTCTCAATTTCCGCGATCTCCTGATGGTCCAGGGGATGTACAACCCGAAACAACCCCTGCCGCTAATCCCGTTGTCGGACGGCGTCGGAATCATTGAGGCGATCGGGCTGGGCGTCAG
>JAJDEC010000416.1 GCA_029259995.1 Phycisphaerae bacterium | reverse complement strand
GCGGCCGCAGAGCCATAGCTGCTTACACCCGCCGGGGAAGAGACAGTGACCGACACGTCACCGACTGTCCAGTTGGCTGCCTTGTCGTCGTCATAGGACAGCAGCACGAACTTCAAGTCGAAGATGCAGTTTGGCGCCTGTCCATCGGGATACAGGAATCCCTGCGGCAGCGGCTGTTCCAATGGACTGTCGGGCGGGATCCATTGTCGCAGATCGATATCGATCTGATCGTGCGCATCCAGATCAAAGAACTCGAAGAAGCATTCCTGCGGCGGACAGTTGGAGCCGACCGGCGCGGCCGAGAATGGCGGCGCGCCGCAGTCCGGCGGATTCGGAAACGGATCGTTCGGAAACAGCAACTGATCATCCTTGAAGTTTGCATCGCGACCGCAGGGCACGAGCGGCGGTGTCACGGGGCCTTCATTGGAGAAATACACGTCGCCCGGATCGAACCCTTCGTCGCCGTCGAACTGCGGATCGCTCAGTTCCTTGTCGGAACCGATATCGAGCGAGAATTCCCAAACGAACGGCTTCGGTTCCGGCGGTCCCTCTTCGGGTCTCGTAAACACACGAATCTGATCAATCACGTTGGATGTTTCAAGGTTGACGCGAATCTGTCGTAACGACGGAAACACGAAGACGAGTTCGCTGGTCCATTCCAATCCACGCGACGGATTGCCTGTCGGATAGGCGCCGGCCGTTCCCAGGCCATCCGCCGTATTCAAAGTCGAACTCAGCACTTGAATACCGATGATGTCGCCGTCAAATTCAATGGTGCCGCTCGACGAACTTGTCCCCGGCCCGACTTGATCGAAATGCACCAAGTGCACATCCACAACAGTGCCTGTGGGGATCGCGCCAGGCGTCAATGCCGCCGCGTTGTCATAGCTTCCCGCCGTCGTTATGTCGACGGGGATTGATCCAGGCACGGCAATGCCCTGAAGCTCGTCAAACACGTAAATCAGCGTGTTGCTTTGCAGTGCCCCCGGCACTGTGCTGGGCGGCGGCGCGATCAGCGTTGCAAACGCGAACGTTGCGATGATCGCGCCCTGGGCGGTTCCTACCGCCAGAATTCCGACGGCCATTCCGAGCGTTGCGGCCCGTATGGTATTCCTCATTGGTCATACTCCCACGAATGCGAGGTCCCTGGCGACACGTCCGGTATCGCCGTACCTGGGGGACGACGTGTTGGGACCCGGTCGCGGCCACAATCCGCCGATCAAAAATGGGCTACCTCAAAGTCGCCTTTGGAGTGGGTTGGAGATTGGTAAGTCGAGTATCTGAACGGGTTTGCCGGGATTTCACAGAGTCGGGGGCCCGAGAAAGTTCGCTTCAGATTAACGGATTCTTGACTCGAATCTCTTTGACCCTGTCGTGAATTCGCTTACTCTATTCAGACATGGATGGGCGGAAAGAAGCGTTCCCGCCCTCGTAGATTACGTGCAATTCGGTCCAGAATTCCCTCGGGAATCGTTGCGCCGGTTCGCACACAAGCCTTGAGGATACTTGGAGGAGGATCGTATGAGAACGAAGATCGCAGCTGCCGTTGCACTGTTGTTCGCCGTCAGCACGGCAAACGCAGGCATTTTGACGTTTGACAACTTTGACTATCCGGATGGTTCCCTGGTGCCGAATGGCGGCTGGGCAACGCACAGCGGAACGGCCGGCGACCTGCTCGTCTCCGGCGGTCAGGCAGTCGTTGAGCACGGCGCGCCTTCCGAAGATGCAAACAAGACGTTCGCCGGCTCGACGGGCGATGTGTACTTCGGCGTTGACTTCTCGGTCGACGATCTCGGCGCTCCGTTCTCCGGAACGGACTTCGAGTACTTCATCCACTTCAGCGACGGCGGTTCCTCGAACTTCCGCGCTCGCGTCGACGTTCAGGCGCCGACGGGCGGCGGCGACTTCACAGTCGGCATCGCCACGAACAGCAGCACGGCCGACGCATCGTGGGCCTCGGACCTGTCCTACGGCACGACGTATCGCGCCATCGTTCGCTACAACCAGGACACAAATGAATCCCAGCTCTGGATCGACGCACTCCTCGACACGGACACGTCGATTCTTGGCGCGGACCTGGCCGATCCCGGCCTCTCCGTCACGGCGATTGCCCTTCGCCAGTCGGACTCGAGCGAAAACGAGACGATTCGCGTTGACAATCTCGTCGTCGGCATGACGTTCGGCGACGTCGTCAATCCGGTACCGGAGCCTGCAACGCTGGCCCTCATGGGTCTCGGTGGCCTCGCCTTGATTCGCCGACGCCGCTAACGCTCCTTCGTTCTAAGAACCAAGGGGAAAGAGCAATTATCCGAGAAGACGTCGTCCTTGTGGCGGCGTCTTCTCTTTTTGTTGCGCTCACGAAATTCGGCTGACGGATAGAATCACGCATCACGGCGATCGAAACGATCCCATCGCGGATGCCGATCGCCAGGAATCGCACAATGACGCATTCGCCCGCGCGTGAAACGGAATCTAAGTTGAAATGCAGAATGGTTCATTGAATCCGCCACAGGCCTATTGCCCGTAACGAACCGGCTATTAGCCGGTTCCACACGATGAACGATTCCCAATACGAACTTAGCATCAGGAGATCGCCATGCCCGGCTACTACGATCAGAAAGACCTCGCGCGATTCAGCGAGATCGGCAAGGACGCCCCCGAACTCTGGGAGAAGTTCAGTCAGTATTACGGGGCCGTGTTTGAAGAGGGTGCATTGAGTGAGCGCGAAAAGGCCCTGATTGCCCTGGCCGTCGCGCATGCCGTTCAATGCCCCTATTGCATCGACGCATACACACAGACGAGCCTGGAGAAGGGATCCAATATTGAACAGATGACCGAAGCCGTTCATGTCGCGACCGCCATCAAGGGCGGCGCCGCCCTCGTGCACGGATTGCAAATGCGGAATCGCGCCGAACAACTGTCAATGTAAGCCCGCCACTGAAACAGACTCATGACGCAATCACTGAAGAAACGCAATCATCCGCTTGCCATCGTCGATGCACAGCGCCGCGTCCTGTCCGAATCGGCCGGCATCGCCCCCTTCGACGCGCGGCTCGCGGAAATCCAACTGGCACCGCTCATGGCGACAGGCATCCACACGTTTCAGATCAACGTCGGCAAGATGTGCAACCAGGTCTGCGGGCACTGCCACGTCGACGCGGGCCCCGATCGAAAAGAAATCATGACGCGCGAGACGATGGAGCAGTGTCTCGCGGCGCTGGAGAAGACGGACGCACCCGTCGTCGATCTGACGGGCGGCGCGCCGGAAATGAACCCCGATTTCAAATGGCTCGTCGATCGCGTCGTCGAAATGGAACGACGCGTCATCGATCGCTCCAATCTGACGATTCTCGTCGCACAGGGCTATGAAGACATACCCGAGTTTCTCGCAGGCCGACGCGTCGAAGTCACGGCAAGCCTGCCCTATTACCTCGAATCCCAGACTGACGCCCAACGGGGAGAACACGTCTTCGAACGATCCATCCGCGCCCTGCAGCGCCTCAACGCACTGGGCTACGGCCAATCCGACAGCGGTCTCACGCTCAATCTCGTTTTCAATCCCGTTGGCGCCTACCTGCCGCCGAAGCAGGCATCGATCGAGGCGGACTACAAACGTGAACTGCAACGCCGATACGGCATCGTGTTCAACAGCCTGTTCACGATCACCAACATGCCGATCAGCCGATTTCTCGACTTTCTGATCGAACGGGGCACGTACGAATCGTACATGCGGAAACTCTCCGACGCGTTCAACGCCGACGCCGCCAACAGCGTTATGTGCCGCACGACGCTCAGCATCGGCTGGGAAGGCACACTCTACGATTGTGACTTCAACCAGATGCTGGAAATGCCGATCGGAAACGGCGGACCGACGCATATTCGCGACTTTGACGTCGCGATGCTTGCGAATCGGCAGATCGGCATCGGCAATCACTGCTACGGCTGCACGGCCGGCAGCGGATCGAGTTGTACAGGCTCCGTCACGTGACGCCCCGACTCTGGGCGATCGCTGAGGCTTGCTTGCATCGCCACACGAATGATTGGGCACGGGGCAGTCGTCCCTCGTGCACTTGACAACGATTGGCCGGATGCAACCACACGCATTACCATCCTCGCCCATGTTCCTTGCCGCCAGTTCTCAGTCGTTGCTCGCCTCTTCGGCGAATGAAACTATTCTGATCAGCACGCCGCCCGGCATACTCGCGATTCTCCTCGGGATTCTCGGCGTTGTCTTCTACGCATCCTCGCGTCCCGTCGTCGGTCGCCTATTCAAAGTGATCCCGGCGTTAATCTTCTGTTACTTCGTGCCGACGCTGTTTTCAACGCCCTGGCCCTTCGTCGACGCTGCAGGCAACGACGCCATCTTTCGCGTCATCCCCAACGCATCGCCGCTGTTCGACTTCGTCAAGAAAATCGTCCTGCCCGCGAGCCTGTTCCTCTTCACGCTGAATCTCGATCTGAAGGGGATCATCCGCCTCGGTCCCAAAGCCGGTGGAATGCTCCTGGCGGGCACGCTGGGCGTCGTCATCGGCGGACCGATCGCCGTCTGGATGTGGCAATCGCAAATGCCGCCCGATGGCCATTTGCCGCTGTCCTATCTCGCGGGCAGCTGGATCGGCGGGGGTGCGAATGCCATTGCACTCCAGAAGTCGTTCAACGTCACGGACGCGGCGATCAGCCCGATCATCGTCGTGGATGTGTTCATCGCCAATTGCTGGATGGCTGTGTTGCTGTTCTTTGCGGGTAAGCCTAAGGCGATCGATCGCATCCTCGGCGGCGACACGTCGGCCATCGACGATCTCACGAAGCGGATGGAAGATTATCACGAGGCCGTGAAACGCCACGCCACGATCGGCGACATCCTTGCGATCCTGGCACTGAGCTTCGGCGCCGCCTGGATCTCCGGTGTGGCGGCCGATGCGCTAATGTCGATCGACTTCTTTGCGCGCGGTAGCGATTACGTCGGCCCATTCGCCTGGAAAGTCATCTTCGTCACGATCCTCGGCGTCGTCTGCTCGTTCACGAAAATGCGCACGCTGGAGGGCGCCGGCGCGTCCCGATTCGGCGGCGTGATGATCTACCTGCTCGTGGCATGCATCGGCGCGGGGGCGGATTTCAGTCGCATCTTTGAGGCGAAGGGCTACATGCTGATCGGCGCGACGTGGATGATGATCCACATCATCGTATTGCTGATCGCTGCAAAGTTGATGAAGGCACCTTTCTTCTTCGTCGCCGTCGGTTCGAAGGCGAACATCGGCGGCGCGGCGTCGGCGCCCGTCGTTGCAGGCGCGTTCAATCCCGTCCTCGCCCCCGTCGGCGCGCTTCTGGCAATCGCGGGCTATGTCCTTGGAACGTTCGCGGGACTGCTCTGCGTCAACCTGATGAATCTCGTTCTGCCGGCGGCAACAAATGCGAATTAGCGAATGGACACGCGCTACGACACAAGCCGGAGCACTTCACTGTTGCGTGGACACTGACCTGTGTGGAACCGGCCAATGGCCGGTTCAAGCTCGGCCACGTCGGTCCGTCCTCTTAAGAGCCATGCGTCGCAACCAAACCTGATTAGGCTTAATGGTCTGTGCAGACAGGCCGATCCGCGGCAATACGCTTCATTCTCGACGATCCGCCCTATTCAAACAACTTCGACACGCTCGTCTGCCGAAACACACTGTCAATCGCCTGTGCGAAAAGCGGCGCGACGGAGACCGTCTTGATCTTCTTTCCGAGCGGCTCAAAGCGATGTTCGATCGTGTCCGTAATCACCAGCTCCTTGATCGGGCTTTCTTCGATGCGCTTCGCGGAGCCTGCCGTCATGATGCCGTGGGCGACGCTCGCGTAGACATCCTTCGCGCCTTCTTCCTTGAGCCGCTTGGCCGTTGCGATCAGCGTCCCCCCACTGATCGTAAAGTCATCGACGATCAGCGCGTTCTTTCCCTCGACGCTGCCGATCAGTCGATTCACGACGGCGTTCTCCCGATGATCGGGCCGCGTCTTCTCCGCAATCGCCGTCGTCGTACCGAAGCACTTCGCATAGGCATGCGCCATCTTCGCTGCCCCGACATCGGGCGCAACGACGACCCAGTTCCGATTGATCTTCTGCTTGAAATGCCCTGCGATCGCCGGCTGGGCGTACAAATGGTCCACGGGCACCCGGAAAAAACCCTGAATCTGCGGTGCGTGCAGATCCATCGTGACAATTCGATCGACGCCGGCCGCCTCCAGGCAGTCCGCCACGACGCGCGCACGAATCGACACGCGCGGCTCGTCCTTCTTGTCGCCCTTGCCGTAACTGAAGAACGGAATAACGGCCGTCACGCTTTCCGCCGACGCCCGCTTGAACGCATCAATGTAGAACAGGATCTCCATCAAGTGATCGTTGACGGGATAGCTGAGTGATTGGACGAAATACACGTCGCGACCGCGCACGTTCTCCAGCACGCGCACAAACGTATTCCCCTCGGAAAAATGCTTGGCCTGGCATTTTCCGGGCTGAATCTTGAGATGCTTGCAGATGGCCGCAGTGAATCCCTGGCTGCCGGTACCTGGGAAAATCAGAAGTTTGCGCTTCGGCGTCATGCCCGGACTCCATTCCGGCCTGCCATCGCGCGCCATCGCGATGCGTTGCGTAACTTGGTGGTTATCACAACGTTGCAATGCGTCGACAGCCGGCTTGTGCTTCGCCGGCCCCAGGCAATGGAGCCGGCAACAGCGTCGGCGGATCGCCGACGCCTCACAAGACTTTCGACACGATCAGCCGTTGTGCTGAGCCCGAATGATCTCGCTCGCCTTGTTGCTTGGCAAGTCCAGCGCGCCGAGCGCCTTCGACGCCGACGCACGAAGCACGAGATCCGGCTCCTTCATCGTGAATTCGATCAGCTTGCTGACGACTTCACGCTCGCCCAGCTGGTTGCCGTGCATCCGACCCGACTCCGCCAGGGCGTCGAACTGCGCGATGCGTTCAATCTGCGAATGGGCGGCGTCCATCGCGGCCGCGGCGAGAGCTTCCTGTGCCGTGGCCGACTTGACCATCGCCAGCCCACCGGCGACTCGAACACGAAGCGACTCCGTGTCGCCCTTGATGGCCGAAATCATGGCGGGCTCGGCCCGGCTGACGTCGAAGACCTGCGAATTGCCGAGACCAATCGCTCGAATCGCGTCCGCCGCCCGCAAGGCCAGCGAAAGCGACATGTTCTCGTTCATGCCGCTCATTCCCATCGCCTGAGCCGCACGATTCATTCGATTCGTGACGATCTCCGTGATTCTTGCAACGTCTCCGATCTCAATGACCGTCGTGTCGAGCACTTCGACGCCGCGCTGGCCTCGCGCGACGCGATTGCCCTGACCGATGTCGCTGGAAACCAGGAGAATCGGCAGTGACGACGTTTCGAAGTCCTTTCGGAGTTCGTTGATGGCTGACGTCGAATCAGGCTGCTTGATGTCGAGTCCGAGCAGGACGACGTCGTACGCGCCGACAGCCTGTTCGCGGCCAAGTCGCGTCGCTTCGTAGAGCGTGCCGCCGACTGCCGTTTCGAAGTTCGCCGCCCGCATGAGGGCCTGGAATTTGTTGCGAAGGTTAATGTCATCGATGGCGATCAACGCAGCACGTCGATCCGACGACTTCAGCGATTCGCCGAGCACAGGGACCACATTCTGCGATCCCGTAAAATTCGTCTTTGGGCCGGCCAGCGCCAGCGCTTCGGCCGCCTTGAATCGAACCTGTCGATTCGGGAAGCTCATGGCACGCACAAGCGCCTGTTTGTGATCGTCGGAACCGACGAGATTGTTTTCGCCGGCCGTCGTTCGCAATGCAGCAATCGCGCCCAGCGCGACGCCGATGTCGCCGCCCTTGACGGCGCGCTCCAGCATCATGTGCGCGTACTTGGCGCCCGCCGCCCGATTAAAGTAGATCGATCGGGGCGTATTTTCGGATCGCGTCGAGTCCTTGTTGGCGAGCGGGTCCGGCTGATCGCTCTCGACGTTCATCCCGAGTTTCGACTCGCGCCGCGTGTTTGCCGCAAGCCAGAGGGCGACGGCCTCGGCCGTGTCGGGCGCGTACTTCAACGCCTCCTCGGCACAACGCATCGCCATGATGTCGTTGAATGTATCGCGAGGAACGGCGACATATCGCAGCTCCTGATCGCGGAGATACCAGATGTTCGCCGTCTCAAGGGCTTTGACGGGCATCAGCGAGTCCGCGCCGTCATAGTAGAGATTGCCGAGCTCGAGAAAGAGCGACGCAAGATTCCAGCCTTCGCTGACGCCCAGCTTGCGCAAGGCCTCCCGGGCCGCTTCCTTCACGGCCGGCGCTTCCGTCTCGTCCTGAAGCAGTTCGACGAGATAGGGTACAGCCTGCTTGTAACCGATGTCGCCCGACGCCCGAATGATGAACACCTTCGTCACGTCGTCCTTGATGCCGTAGGCCTGGACGAGCGGATTCAATGCCCCGCGCCCCAGGTCCGAAAGCACCTGTATGACGACGGCATGAATCTCCGTGCGTGTCGAGTCCTGAAGCGCCTGAATCAGGTGCGGCACGGCATACTCGCCGCTGTCCCGCAGTCGATTCGTCGCGTTGTAGACCATGCGCGGCGAGCCGGCGAGTCGCGCGATGTGCGTCTCGACTTCAAACGGATCCGTGCGCAGCGCCTCTTCACCCTGCTGGAGCAGCTTGATGAAGGCCACGGCGGATTCGCCGACCTGCGTGTTGTTGATGAGCTTCACGAGTATGTCGTGGCGATTCGGATTCCGGCGCGCCAATTCAAGCAGCGCAACGGGATCAGGGTTCGACTCGATCAGCGCCTTGAAGTTCGCGTCCGCAAACTTGAATCGGCCAACGGCCGCGAGATGCCAGCCGTCTTCGGCCAGTCCGCGCTGGCGCCGTCCGTTGGTGATCTTGCCAACAGTCGACTTCACGCTCAGCGGCGCGTTCTCGTTCTGGGACCAGTATTCGAGGCGCGATGTGCCGCTTCGATCTGCCATCAATGCGAGACGGAGGTCCGAAATGTCCATCGCGGCGATGGCGTCAAACAGAGGCGTCGCCTCTTCCAGATCGCCGCGTTCGACGACACGCATCGCGGCCGTCCAGGCATTCCAGGCCTGCCGATCCTGACCGACCATGCCCTCTTCGGATTCCTGGGCAAACAGCGCGGTCGGCATCAACGCCAGCGCGAACGCCGCCGTCAGGACGAACCTCTTGCCTCGTATAGAACAAACTGACATTAGTATCCTCCTGAGGCCATCTTCGGACGAAAGCTGCGGGGACTGACGAATCGTTTTCGTAAAGGCAGGCGCCGCTTGGAACCCCCAAACGTCCAAGGCATGCTCGCGGCTGGAAGCACTTCGGACGCTGGGTCCATGAAGCGCTCCAAAAACTTGATTATACTGGGGTTATAACGCTGGTCAAGATTTTGCGCACGCTTGCGCAAGTCGTTGTCGCATCAAAGTCCGATCAGCATTGGGCCGCATCTGAGGTCAGGATTCACATCTGAAAAAACGGACGCACGCCGCCGACGTCCAATCATCCGCCGTCGCCCGTTGCACGCCGCGCTTTTCGGACCAGTCGTTCTCGTTGGCGGATTAGCTGTGCGATGTGCTCCGGGCTCGCCCCCAACCCGCCGCCGACAAGCTTCGCCCCAGCGTCCCGCAATCGCTCCAGCCGTTCGCCAAACGCAGCCGCCGGTTCCTGATACACGATGCGGGAATCGACGATCTCGGCACGACCGGCGTTGATCTCGGCGTAGACCGGAAGTGACGTCGATTGCGCCATCAAGGAAATAACGGCCGCAGCCCCATCCGGATATTCACCTCGATCGAATCCGACCATATCGGCCCCTGCCTGCTCGAGCGCGCGACACGCCTCCGGAATGGATACACCGGCCGTCGTGTCCATCGCATCCGGACCGGCGTCAAACGTCATGCTCCCGATGATGGGTTATTCAGTGCAGGAACGCACGGAGCCCACAGCGGCGCACAACGTCTCAATTTCCGA
>JAJDEC010000415.1 GCA_029259995.1 Phycisphaerae bacterium | reverse complement strand
CCTGAACCGGAATGATGCGCTCAGGTCGGCAGCGTTGGAATTCTCGTTTCTGGATGGGCCGTTTGCGTACGACGCAGCCAGCAGTGTTTCGTGGACCACTTCGACGATGCTGACCCAACTGGCTGAACGAGAAGCGGCTGTCGCCGCGTTGGCACTGTCGGCATTCCGGACGGAGCATGACGCGTGGCCGGCGGAACTGGCAGCGTTGAAAGGCGAGTATCTGGAGTCGCTGCCGCGAGACCCTTATGGTGATGGATCACTTCGGTATCGGCGTCTGGCGGACGAGGATGCCTATCTGCTCTATTCCGTCTGGGGAAATGGCACGGATGACGGCGGCGTCGCACCAAAGGACGGATCCTCCTGGGTTTCAGGATATGACGGCGATCTCCTTTTCGAATCGACGCGACCGTCGCCAGGCTTTGAACTGCCATTGAAAGACGCGCGACGATGAGCGACGACGCCGCGACAACAACGACGGCTGCAACGTCCTTCGTGCCCGAGCTTTTTCGCGCCGTGCGATCGGACATGCCGGTGAGCGTTCGAACCCTCCGCGGTCTGCCCGCGCTGCCGGGGATGGTGCTGCTGTGGTTCTTTCCGAGAACGATGGGCGTGCGGCTGGCGGCGTCGGGCTGGTCGGCGGCGATCGTGGCCCATCTGGTGGGCGTCATCCTCGGCGCCGGCCTGATCGTCTGGGCCGTGGAGTTTCCGCAGTTCAATCCGATTCGGATGACCCAGACTGTGGACCCTTCTGCGCTGGAGGGCCCCGACTTCCACGAACCGCCCCTGCGAACGATGACGGCTGGAGAGCTGGTGCGGGCCCCGTTCGCTGCGATCGTGGCGTGGCTGCATGAGCCGGCGACACCCGGAATCTGGCCGGAACCGTTGACTACTTGCATGTTGATCTTGCTGGTGTATGTACTCGGATTGCTGTGCGCATTGTGCATGATGCCGTTTGCATCGGCCGGCGAGTCGAGCGGGCGATTTTCCGGACGACTCGCCGGGCGATGTTGTCGGCTGATGTTGTGGAGCACGACGATGGTGATCCCGCTGGGCATCGCATGGATGTTGAGAACGCCCGCGATCTATCAGGCACGGGGCGCGCCGCCGCCCGATCTGAACGATTGGGTTTTCGGCAGTCTCTTTCTCTTGTGGTGGTTTGTCGTCCTTGTTCGATCGACGGGCCGATACGCCGGGCCGGCCGAGGGACCCGCGTGGGAACCGCGCGAGCCGCAATGCGAGGCCTGCGGCTACAACATCGCGATGCTGCCCGTCTCGACGAACTGCCCGGAATGCGGCCGACCCGTTGCCGAATCACTGCCGGCGCGACGGCAGCCGACGCCCTTCGCGGCGGCCGTGGGGTTTCGGCAGTCCTTCTTCGGCTTCTTCACGACGCTTCGCCGGGCTGTGAGCGATCCTACTTATTTTGATGGATTGTCTGTGTATCGGGATACGGCGCCCGATCGGTCCTTCGCGCTTTGGGCGGCGGCCCTGGCGGCGGGGCTCGTCGGGACGGCCGTCGCCATCGGCGGCCCATCGCTTTACGCGCCCTTCGGCGAGATCGCAGGAAAAGTCGCCATCGTCGTGGCATGCATCGGATTCGTGGTGATGGTGTTCATCGTCGGCGCGCTCGCCGAGGTGCTCGAAGGGAAGCGTCGCGCGATGTCATCGGCGGCGATTGTCGCATTCTCCATGTCGAGCTTCTTCGTCGCGCTCGGATTGGCGGCGCTGCTTGTGGCATTGGCGTTCGTCGCGCTGGCGGTTTTCTCTGAGGCATTCCCGCAGCCGGAGGATTCTACCGATGAGTTCATTTGCGCAGCGCTGGGCATTGGGATTCCCATCATCCTCGTGTTCGCGACAGCCATGATCATGTTGACGGAATTCCGCCGCGCCGCGCGCCAGACGCGGCGCGCGAATGGTTAGCACCCGCGGCGTCCGCCCTCCGTGGCGGACGACGAACGGAGGCACTGCCGCAAAGCGCGACCAACGCGTCATCCATCGCGAATCGTCGGCCCCCACAGAGGGGGGCCGCTACGCCGCGTTGCGCTTCCCTCCAGCGCCGAAAGCCGAAAGGGGGTGTTGGATCGAGCGACTCACATCTCGCCTCGTACCAACGATGGCGGCATCACGCATCCCGCTTCACGCAAACGACTTTCGCATCTCTCCCGTCACGCTGAAAGCGTCCAACAGGACAGCCCCGGGATGCGATGCGACAAACGAAACGAGCCCTGAAAGGGCGTTGCAACCCCTCCGGCCCGAGCGCCCCAACGCGCAGCCTTCACACTTTGACGCATCGAACGCGCGTGCCCCCGGAGTCTCTCTGATGAAACCTCTTCCGCACCCGCGCGACGCCGAGGCGCTTCAGACGATACGCATACAGATTGGGCGGCGTTGGGACGCGGCGTTTCGCATTTCGGGTAGAATGGATCGCCTGATGAACGCCGCCGGCCATTCGAATGGATTGCCGTCGGACGACGAATACTCCCAATGAAAGGCGAAACCATGAAGATGAAAATGCTGCTGAGTCTGTTGCTGGTCCTGACGTTGAACGCCGGCTGCAAGGAAGAGTCCCCCACGACGACAGGCGACGGTGACTCCGTTTCACTGGATGACGTGAAGAACAAGATCGGCGAGGCGGCCGAGACGAGTGTCGCGTTTCTTAAGGAGCAGCGCGACAAGTTCGCGGGACAGATGGACAAGAGCCTCGAATCCGTCGGCAAGCGGATCGACGAGCTGGAGAAGCAGGCGGCCGAGGCGTCGGACGACATGAAGGTGAAGCTGAAGGCCCAGGTCGAGAAGCTCAAGGAAAAGCGGGACGCGGCGAAGAAGAAACTCGCGGAACTCCGCGAAAAATCGCCGGACGCGTGGAAGGAAATGAAGGAAGGCATGAGCGACGCCGTGGATGATCTGGAAGAGGCATACAAGGAGGCGAAGGAAAAGCTCAAGAGCGACGGCGGCGGCGAATCGTCGGGCGGATGACACAGAACGCTGCGAAAGCGCTGAATAGTGAATCACCAAAGAGGCTGCCGCGGAGACGCGGCGGCCTCTTTTTGTGATGCGTCAGGGATTTCCGGGGAGTCGTATCAGCAGCGGCCCGAGGGGGGCACTGTCAAGACAATGGGAATCCCATGCTACCGTCCGCTGAGCTTCACTGGCCGTTATCATAAATAGCGGAGGAAATTCGGATGAAAACACAGCTAACGAAAGATGAACTGATCCAGCTTGTGAAAAAAGTGATGAATGCTGAGGGTAGTGAAAAGGAAATTGACGGATGGTTGAAACTCGTTGAGCTAAATGTCCCACATCCTGCTGTCACAGATCTGATTTACTACCATGAGGAAGAACTTACGCCGGAGCAAGTTGTTGACAAGGCTCTGGCGTACAAGCCCGTTCAGTTACCATAAAGATGGGGCTCGTGTGCCACTACTGGCTCGATCAAGGTTGCCGCGGTGCCCCGGCGGCCTCATTCATTTATGCGCTGATCATGGGCGCCTGCATGTTATAATGGCGTCGAGCCCAGACTTTGGACTGATCGGGAGTGTCGCGGATCATGCCGGATGATGCCGGGGAACTGAACGAGCCGAATGCCGCGAGCGGCGCTGACGATGCGCCGCCGACGCAGGATGGTGCCGTGTCCCAATTGATGCATGCCGCGGCGCGGGGCGATGGCGATGCGGCCGAGCGACTCTTTCCACTTGTCTATGATCAACTCCTCGCGCTGGC
>JAJDEC010000414.1 GCA_029259995.1 Phycisphaerae bacterium | reverse complement strand
AAGAGCTCGGCTTCGACGAGTTGCGCGGGCAGCGCGGAGCAATTGATCTGCACGAACGGCGCTTCCCGCCTGGGGCCGAGATCGTGGATGCGATGCGCCAGCAGATCCTTGCCCGTTCCTGTTTCGCCGAGCAGCAGGACGGTCGGCAGATGGCCCTGATCGTCAGGGGGGACGGACGCGATTCGATCGGCCATGTTGAGCGCTGTTCGGATCGAATCGCTTTCGCCGATGATGGCGCGCTCGGCGCCGCGTTGACGACGTTCACGTTCGAAGACGTCGAGGCGATCGATCAGCTTGCGATTGCGCAGGGATCGTTCGATGACGAGTTCGAGTTCGTCGATACCGACGGGCTTCTGGAGGTAATCTGTTGCCCCGCGGCGCATGGCTTCGACGGCGCCTTCTACGCTTCCGTAGGCCGTCATCACGACGATGGGGAAATCGTGACCTTTGTCGCGAATTCGCTTGATCAGGTCGATGCCATTGCCGTCGGGAAGTCGGATATCGACGAAGGCGACGTGGGGCTCGGCGTTTTCGAGTCGCTTCATTGCGTCGGCGGCCGTCGCGGCCGTATCGACGGAGTGGCCGCATCGGCGCAGCTCAAGGCTGAGTGTCGCGAGCAGCGTTTCTTCGTCGTCGATGATGAGCAGGTCAGCCATTCGTCTCGCCGGATTCCTGTGGCAAGGGCAGATCAAACCGGAAGATCGTGCCGCCTTCTGGGGGACATTCAAACGTCAATTCGCCGGCATGCAATGCGGCGATTTTTCGAGCCATCGCGAGGCCGAGCCCCTGCCCCTCCCGTTTCGTGCTCACGGACGGATGAAAGACGCGATCGCGAAGTTCCGTCGGGATGCCGGGGCCCGTATCCGCGATGGAGACAACCTGATGTCGGCGATCAGCGTCGATCTCGACGGAAATCGTGACCGAGCCGTTGGCGGGTGTGGCTTCGATGGCGTTGCCGACGATGGCGGCGAGTCCTTGCTCGAACTGCGTTTCGTCGACGTGAATTGTCGCGGCGTCCTGCGCGATGTTGCGTCGCAGTTGGATCTTTCGTCGATCGGCCATGGGTCGAAACACGGCGACGATGTTGTTCAGGAGTTCCGCGGAATCGACGGGCACGGGGCGAATATCGAGCGGTCGACACGTGTGTTCGACTTCGCGAAGCCAGCGTTGAAGGCGTTCGACGCTGGCGACAATTTCGTCGTGTTGTCCGCGCAGCTCCGAATCTTCGGGTGCATTGCGTCGGCAGGAATCGGAGAGGCTGCGAATTCCGGCGAGGGGGTTGCGGATGTTGTGCGCGATGTATGAGATCAGTTCGCCCATGGCGGCGGCGCGTTCACGAAAAACCATCTGCCGGCCGATACGGGCCAGATCGGCGGACATTGCGTTCATGGCGTCGGCGAGCTTGCCGAGTTCGTCATGGGTCCTGACGTCGGCGTGATGATCGAGTCGGCCGCGGCCGAATTCGTCGGCGGCGTTCGTGAGTTCGCGAACGGGCAGCAGGACCCATCGGCGCACGAGTACGAGTCCGAGGACGCCGAGAATGGCGGCGACGATCATGTTGATGGAGAGAATCAGCACGGATCGATTGAGTGCGGCAAAGGAACCTTCGGCGGCGATCTGCATCCGGCTGAAGACTGCGGCTTCCCATCTCCCGATGAATTCCTCAAGTGCCAAGTGGGGGCCTTCATCAAACGAATCGAGTGCGGATTTGCGTGTTGCGTTGCTGTTTGAAGCGGAACGGAAGTGATCGATCGCATCGGCGCGGCGCATGATGAGCGCCTTCAGCCTGTCGAAGCTCAATTGCTGATCGTCGGACGCGAGGCGCGTCGGATCTGTCAGGGCGCTCTTCAATTCCGCGAGTCCGGTCTGAATCTGATCGGCGATCTGTCGCTGACGTTCGGCCGCGGCCGGGACGTCGCCGTAGGTGTAGATGTGGTTCAGTTCGTCGCGCAGCAATTGTCGGAGGCGGCGCAGCTCCGCACTCGATCGGTTCGACGTGGCGATGGCGTCGGCAGCACTTTCGAAATAGTGGCGTATGTGACGGACCGTGAGCATGAGCGTCACGGCGAGCGTCAACTCGAACGCGATGAGAAGCAGGGCGCATTTGGCGCGGAGGCTCATGGGGATTTTCGATCTTTAATCCGGCACATAGGACCAGCGCCAGCCGGCGGCGCTCAGGGGGGCGCGCGATGTGCCGACGTGTCCGCCGATGAAGGCGACATTCATCCGGCCGTCATGGCGTTGGGACGGAATCCAGTGCTCGCCGTTTTCGTAACCGTCAGTGAGGGCAAGCGGCGGGGCTGTGTAGTAGGGATCCGACGGCGCGTTCGGGGCGGCGGCGTCGACGTCCATGGCAAGGGGGACATTCGGATAATTGAGGATTCGACTGCTGAGGAGTTTCTGAAAGCTGCCGGCAGTCGGCCGATGCAGTCGTCGATTAAAGGCAATGCTGACATTCGGCTTGGGATAGACGGCGCCGGCGCTGCATGCGGCGTTGGCCCGGCGTTTGAGAACGTAGGGGCCTTCGGGACACATCAGGGGTTCGCGTGCCGGGTCCATCGAAATCGACAGCCCATTCGGGAAATCCCAGAAGTCGTTGATCTGGTAAACGGATTCCTGGAATGTTTCCAGATAGAACGTTGATCGATCGAATGGATAGACGTTTCCGCGGGTTTCGACGGCGAAGTCGTCGGCGAAGATGATGAACTTCTCCGAGACATGCCGCATGTTGGCGACGCATTTGAGATTGCGGCCGGCGCGGCGGGCCTTCGAGAGGGCGGGCAGCATCACGGCGAGCAGGAGCGCGATGATTCCGAGAACGACGAGCATTTCCAGCAGGCTGAAGGCGGCGCGGTCGTGAGCGCGCGCGCGATCTCGCGATGGCGCGAACAGCGTTTCTTTCTCCTCGTTACCCACGACGCTTCCCTAACCGGCAAGGATGCTCTCAATGAACCCCGGAATGTCCTTGCCGTTGATGATGCCGTCGCCATTGAAGTTCGCTCGAAGAAACTTCTGATGAGACGGGGCTGTCGAAACCGGATCCGGCTTCGTCGCAGAGTTCAATAGTAGCGTAACGAATTCGCTTAGATCTTCAACATTAACTTCCGTATCCAGATTAATGTCGCCCATGATCACGATTCGTTTACGATCCTGGCTGTCGATAACTCCGTCATAGTCAAGATCGTACATACAGAAATTCGGGCCGAAATCCGGGATTGTGATGACACCGTCAAGCGTTGCGTCGTCGTCGCTACTCGGTATCCCGTCGTTGTCGACAAGGAATGTGTCAAACAGCTGGACGTCTGCTGCGTTGACGATTCCATTTCCGTCGAAGTCGCCAACAGTGGGGCCGGGCATGATGTCCGTCGGCGCGAAGAGGGCGCCGAAAGGGTCGAGCGTTTCATAAGCCATGCCGACGATGATGTTGACATCCCAGGTCGTCGGATCGAGATACGAGAGCGCCGATTGGTTTTCCCAGGGTCGAATGGACTGGAACTCCGGATTCAGTCGTGCCGGATCGCCGATGGGGATCGCAGTGACGCTTTGCGTCAAATTCATCAAGGCCTCGTGAATCGAGGATTGGTCCGCGTCCGATCCGTTGTTGGGTTCCTCGATTTCACCTGCCGCGGCTGCCGCGGCCAGATTAGTGAGCGGAAAAACCAGCGTGATAATCGTCCGATCATCGGCGACATAGTGCCTGAAAATAAACTCAGTCTCTGGTTCGTAGATTCCGTCATTACCAGCGCCGCTGAATGGTTCAAACGAATGGGCTCGATGAAGCCAGTTGGCGGAGATTGCCCAGCCCTCGCCAGGCTCAAAATCGGAATCAGCATCACCAAGCCTAGGCGAAACGGCCGAAATCGTGTCGCCGGCGAATGCGATGTGGAATTCTTCACCGCTTCGATCGACGAACGGCGGCGTTGAAATCGTATGATCGATTTCCGATCCACATTCGGCCTGGCGATTCCGCAATACTGTATCGTCTATGAGTCCGCCAAACCGACCGGCGTTTCCAAGGTAACGAAATTCCGGGAAATCCAGTTCGCCGCCTGAGTTCACGTTCTGATCGACATTGAATTCGACGAAACCGACCAGCGGCGACGGGCCGTATAGAAACGGATCATAAGTGTCGGACAGAAGGTTGAGTGGTCCCGGGGGATTGATCAGGCCGTCAAGCGTCAAGTCGAATCGAAGGAACCCCCCCGTGTTCGACCACGTTCCTGCGTAGAGGCCCATGGCCGGATCATCGGGTTGCCAGCGACCGATCTGGTACTCGATCAAATCCGGAATCGTCGCGATGTCATCATTGAGCGGGGCGTCTGCGCCCGAGTCGGTTCTGCGAATCGTTCGATCGCCGACATCGTCCAGGACGATTCGGGTCTGCGCAATGGCCGGATGCGACAAGCAAAGCGACAACAGTATGGCAGTGGTAGTTCGCAACATGGCACAGCGACGATTGAGAAAACGCCCCCTTAGGTCTTGATAGTCTAGCAAATGGCGCGCTGTGAACCAAGCGCCGGTTTCATCAAATGTCAATTGGATGAAGGCAGTAAGTGGTGTCGCTGGTGCATGTTAGGCGCAATTACGAAGTTTGGGGTCGGCCGAATCCACCCCCGGATTCGACCGATCCCGCGATCTTCGTCCCCGACTCCGTTGTCGAGGCGACTGTCGTGGAGGCGCGTTGCCCGTCATCACATTCGGCAACGGCGCATTGTTTCCGGCGTTGATGCGTTCGACTTAGCAAGCATTTTGCGGGCCGCGCATGCGGTAATTGCGATGTTTGAGGCAGATTCTGCATTGAGGTGGGTAATACTATTGCCGACTGCACGTTATTAATGTCACGGAATCAACGTCCACGGTAATTATACTTGGCCC
>JAJDEC010000413.1 GCA_029259995.1 Phycisphaerae bacterium | reverse complement strand
CAGGAAGGCGAAGAAGAAGTCTATCAGTTAAATCTCGGCAATTTGGATCCCGTCGACGAAATCGCCGGCGTTCAAGGTCGGCTCAAGAACCTGGGGCAATACGTCGGAGACATGACAGGCGTGCTCGACGATGGTACACGCAATGCGCTGAAGGCCTACCAGTCGAGTAGGAAGCTAGAGGTGACCGGGCGCCCCGATCAGGCAACCAAGGATGCACTGGTCGAGGACTACGGAAGCTGATGTTGCCGCGCATGCATCCAATGCGGTTCGCGTTGTTGAGTGCGCTGGTTGGTACAACGGGGTTTACGGCTTGCCGAGGAAATGGAAATTCACATCAGAGCGAGAAGTCCGCAACCCTCGTCTCGGAGACACGTGATTCGATGAAGATCGAACTCGACAATCTCAGGTTCAGTTGTCCGCCGGGGATGACGGATCGATCCAGCTACACGTTTTCGGCGCCGGCGAAAGGCGAATCGCCGCCGGAAATGCTGATGGTCGAATACGCGCCCGTGGATCCGCCCGGCGCCAATGCCGCCCAAGTGTTGGCCGAACGCAAGGATCAGGTTCTTTCCGTCGTTTCTTCCGGCACGAAATTCGGTTCAATGGACCAGGTATCGATCGGCGGAATCCCAGGGCGCATTCAGGCGCTGGAGTTTCGTGACGGCACAGCAATCGTGCAGGAACGCTGGGCCGCATGTCTTCGCGATTCGAATACCCTGTTTCTGGCGTATACCGTGCCCAGCGGAACGAATCCGGATCCGGATGCCGAGTTCCGTCGAATCATCGAGACCGTGACGTTTGCCAATTCAGTCACGGGGGAGATCCCCGCGGACTATGTGACGCGCACGGCCGCCATCGTTTCGCTGGCAATTCCAACGAGACTTGAGCCCCCACGCGTTTACCTGTTTGAGGAAGCACGCACTGACACGCGAATCATGATCACGATCCATTCGGAACCAGCGAGCTTCGACCAGCACATCGCTGAGGACCGGCAAGAAGGTCAAATTGAGGCGCGGGAAGAGCGACCGGTTGTTATCAAAGCGGGGAGCGGAAAGATCATCGGCTACACGCTGATCGAAAGCCGGGCGGCCGGACGTTCAGAATCGGCGATACGACGCGCCAATCTGAAGTTGCAGGATCAGACGTTTATCGAGGTTTCGGGCCGCGCCCCGGTCACGTCCGCGGCGACGCTGGATCGCGGAATCTCAGCCCTATTGGACAGCATTGAGTCAAGCTAAAATGGCCCACGCTCCCAACTCACGCCCCCGGTTTTCTGCGCCCATTGCTCGGGTGGAATCCAATACGATTAATCGTATTCAGATTCCAATCATCTTCGTCCCCGGCGTCATGGGATCCCGGCTTCACTTCACGGCGATTAATCAACATTGGGATCCGGACAGCAATTGGCGCATGCTGCATTGGGTTCGAATTTCGCCGGCAACGGCCCGTCGGGAGATGTTTTTTAATCAGCCGGCCCGTGTGATCAGCAACGAGACGAAGGGCGGCACGCTGACTGCAAATGAACAGAATCGAGGATGGGAGGGTGTCGCGTGGAGCTTTTATGTTCCCTATCTTCGATTTTTGCGTCAGAGTTTTCCCGCACAATGTCCCGTTTATGCGATGGGATACGACTGGCGCCAGAATATTGCGGATCTGGGTCGCAATGTTGCAACTCGAATCAAGGATGTGCTCAGCACACTTCGCGCAGACAAGTGTATCATCGTGACGCACAGCATGGGTGGTCTCGTCACCCGATCCGCATGTCAGCAGGATTCTGAGCTGAGTGACAAGGCACTCAGCGTAATCCATGTCGTCCAGCCTGTTCGGGGGGCCCCCGTTCTGTATCGGCGATTCTTCACCGGTGCGCGCAAGGACGTTGACGGCTCGGCGATGTGGGCCGTCCTTGGAAATACGGGTTGGAAATTTGCTCAGATGGTGAGCGGCCTCCCAGGCCCGTTGCAGCTGCTTCCGACCAATGCATATCGTGATGTCAGGGGGCAGCCGTGGATGTACTACTATCCCTGGGAAAATCGCGAAACGCGAAAGCACTGGACCGGCGCCGCCTTTGATCTCTATCGAGATGCCGATAGTCCCCCGGGGTTGATGCCGGCCACAGGGACGAGAGATCGACTGGTGGTGCGAAATGACCTGGTTGCGAGAATGAATGAAGCGTCACAGATGCATCAGCAACTGGGCGAATTCAAACACAACAAGACGTTTGCTGTATACAGCACCGGCGTGACAACGGATATGCGCGTCGCGTTCGATGTGCCGCCGGCGAACATCAATCAGCCGACGCAGTGGCAAGCCCCGGCGACGGCCAAGAACGAGAAGGGCGAATTGAAGACGCTGACTGTGTCCGATCTTGAAATGCGAACGCGCATCCAGGAGGGGAGACGAAACGAAGGTGACGGAACCGTTCCGTCCACGAGCGGCGGGGCGCTGTTTCCCGGCGTTGCGGGGAATGTCAGCGCATTTGACGAGAGCACGAAGCAATATGAAGTCAATGGCATCGCTCACGATCAAGCCTTCAACGACGCCGCGACTCGAAATCTGGTAAACAGCATGATTGCGTACGCCATCGCGCAGCGTCGCTGATCATTAGGGAGATCCAACGATTCATGGAAACTTGACGCCGTGGTGAAATGCGGCGAATGAAGCGCTTCAGGCCGGCCTGGAATTCCCAAAGATCGTCGGACGATGGCTGATTGAAATCTGAATATCCTTGATCTCAAAACTCGGATCAGGGACAATCCCAGGATAAGGAAGTGTTCAACCTGTCCTGTTTGAAATGTGAGTGCCCTCGTCAACCAAAGCAGATAAACAAGGAGCCACAGACATGAGTCAAGAATCACGAGCCAACATGGACTTCGGTTGTTTATGGCCGGGGCGGGAAATCGAGAATCGGATTCCATTCGGAAAACTCACGACCTGGAATGCGGCAGCATTCTGCCAAATCCCCAAGGAGATGATCGTCGGACATGTGTTTCGCGTGGCCGAGGTGAATCAGCAGGATCGCTGGGTCGACCTGCAGCATATCAAGGGACCCGAAGATGCCGGATTCGTCCGAATTCGCGCAACGGACATGGAGTTGCTCGCCAGATTCTCGCTCAAATGAAATCGGATCCCATGGAACGCAACTCGTCTCGGCAGTTGACAAGCGGTCGAATGACAGACGGCCGCCGGGATTGACCAGGACCAGAGAAGCCGCCGCCAGTTTGTGTATGCGGCGTCGCGGCGGCACACGACGTGCAAGTTTCTGATTTCGCGAGAGGTCTTTGTCGGATGCCACCTGCAGCTCGAAAGAACTCTGACAAGACCGTGTGTCAGCCAGGCGTCACGGGTACTGGGACTTTCACTGTCGTCACGGGGGAATCCGCAAACGTCAAGATTGGCGGAGAGTACGCCGTCTGTGAGACGGACTTGTTTTCGTGCACCGGGGCAACTCCGCCGACTGCAAGCATTCCATGTGTGACAGGCGTCGTCAAGAAGGGCAGTTCGACTGTTACCATCGGATACAAGCCGGCTGCCCGGCAACTGGATCCAACGCAATGCAATGGAACTGGTGCAGCCGGCATGATCGTCTCAGGTTGCCCGACGGTCATCATCGGTGACACCGGCGGTAGCGGCGGTGGCGGGGCGACTGGCGGAGGCCCATCCGGCGCTAAAGCCGGTGTAAGAAGTCAGGCATCGGCATTGCGTGCCGCCAAAGAGAGCGGGGCAGCGTTTTGCGAAGTATGCGAGGGCGTCAAGTCTCAGTCATTGAGTCAGCCGAATTCTGGAATCGCCGCGCCGATTTCGCCGCCTGAACGGCCGATCACGCAAACGTGTCATCTGGCGTCTATGACCGTCAGATGCGGCCATTCGAGTCGAGGATATGTGCTTGAAGTCGGGAAAGAATCAAGCACGGGGCATGCGCAGAATCTCATCGAAGTCGTCGCCGGGCCCGATGGCGATGAAATGACGATCGCAACGACGCTCGACAAGCCCTATTGCAAGGATCACATCAAGAAACCTCTCTCCGGCGACCCGCGTAAGGTACAGATCGTTAGTGTCACGCCTGTGGCAGCAAATGGCACGTGCAAAGTCCGGCCGGCATCGATCATGAACACATTTCGCAACCGGCCATTCGCACTCCTGTGGCCGCAGTCGATTCCGCCACTCCGCCATACGATTTACGCCATGAATTGCGGGAACAACACGCCGGCACGCGTAGATGCATATCCTGATCTTCGATGGACCGTCGGCCTCAGCGTAACGCTTGGCGAGGATCAATCCTCCAGCGCATCGATGAAGCCCGCAAAGACAGGGGCGGGCCAGGAAATACGTCAAACCGAAGAAACGACGAATTACAGCGACAAGTCGACGATCAAGGCTGAATACGGATCGACCACGATTGACTACAGTCACGAGTTCAGTTCCGTCATTAAGAAGGTGTCGTCGGTCGCCAACGTCGCCCTCGATTGCCTGAATCGATCGTCAAAGGTTCTCGGAAAGTATGCCGGAACAAGCATCACATTCAGCAAGCCCAACCTGTTTGTACGCGGCGAATGGGGCTGGAAGGAGATTGCCGAGAGTTGGCAGGCCGGATACGAAGTCAAGGCGACAGCGGGTTTTTCCCCGTTGATCGGCGTGTCCGTCGATGTCGATATCATCGCGGTTCTCCTGATGGTCACGGGATCTCCGGCACTTGCCCGGCTCAAGAAGATGCTGGATGGAAACGTTGCCGAAGTCGGCATCTATCTGAAAGCCGAAGGGTCGATTGCCGGTCGGATCTCTGTCAGCAAAGTCGTTGGCCAGGCCTTCGCCGAGTGCGAAGGAAAGGTCGAAGGCGAGATCGTTGTCTCGCTGGAGGGTCGAATCAAGGCCGAAAAGAAATGGCTCATGTTCAAGGTGCGCGGAGAGGCAAAGGCTGGAGGGCGTACCACGTTGAGCGCGGAAATGGGGGCGTTTTGCGACCAGGTGGGATTCGGACTCAACGGGAAACTCGCGTGGAATCCGTTGACGCTCTACATTGACGTGGCGGTCAGCGCCGGCGTCGAGTACGCGAGGGAAGATGAGGAACTTGCCCGTGACGGACGCCCGCAAGAGAAGCACAAGCTGGGGGGCGAGCACAAGCTTCTTGATGATGCGCATGAGTTGTGGGAAGAGATAACCCTGATGAAAGGGAAGAAGTACTTCATCCGGAACGCTGACACTTGATGTGTCTGCGCTCAGAAGTCGAGGAGTGTCAGTCCTGCCACCGTTCGATCCAAGTGCCGTTGCCGGAATGAAGGAGCCTGTGTATCGGGTTCAGTTCAATGCGTCGTCGTGCGCGTTTAAGGCGTTTGTGAACGGATGTCCGGTCTTCGAGTCATCCGGCAGGAACGAAGTCGACTTTCCAGCGACCGTCAACGGGTGGTTGAACGCTCGCACGAGCGCGCTTCGCGTGGAAATCACGCCGGTCGCCGGACTCGATCGCCTGGATCCGAATTTCGCAACTTTCAAGGCGCGCATAACTGCCTCCGATATGACGCAGCCGATCGAAGGGCGTCAAGAAGCCTTGCTTGGTGAAGTTCAACTCGACATGGACAAGGAGAAAGACGAACCTTACCCCATCGTTCTCGAACAGGAATTCGACGTTCCGACGAGATTTCCAGAATGGACGTGGGGCACTGCGCCCCGCCTCGATACCGATACGAATCTTGAACGCGACGCGAACGCCTTGATTCAGCAGTTATGGACGACGCTGCAGAATGCCGATGTTCGCGGCGTTGTCGGAATGCAGGTGGTCAAGACGCGGGAAATGTCGGCGGCGATGTTCCAGCGAACCGATGAACGCGACGCTGATGTGGCGTCGGACATCGAGCGACTGGTGAAGGATCCTGATGCGCGCCTTGAACCCCTTGATCCCGACGGAGTCAGATTCAGTCTCTTTGCCGACAATCGAATCGCTCGCGTCGAAAACGCCGAAGGCAAACCTGTTATTCGTTTCAGATTCGCTCAGTCCCGCCTTGTCGGCAGGATTCCCGTTTTTGTTACTCGAGACCGGAGGGGGAGCCTGGTATGGATCCGATGAAGCGGGACCGATTGCAATCCGTTTCTCTTTCCGCAAGTGACGTCTGCGATATCGTTCGATTCGCACCGCTATTTGCAGTACTCGACGCGGCTGGGGCGCCAGCGGTTCCCGGTATGATGATTGCCGCGGGCGATGACTCTAAGGCCCTGTACATGAGTCACAGCGATCCGGAACTCGAAATGGTCGCGCCCTATGTCGTCAGGCTGACAACGGATCGGATCGCGCAAATTCGCGAACATCTTTGGAATGACCCATGGGGAATTCTCATCGAGTTTGACGGGGACATGATGACGCTGCGGCGGCATCTGAGGCAGTACTTGATTGTTCAATCTCCGGAAGGGCGTCCGCTTTACTTCCGATTTTATGATCCGCGTGTCCTGCATACGTTTGTTCGATCGGCGGACAAGAAGTCTCGGGCCGAGTTTTTCGGCCCCATGAAGGCGTTGATTGCTCGCGATACGGATCCGGATGCTTTTGTGCGCTACACGTTGATCGAATCACCAGCAGTGGCACCTTCGCCCGCGGCGTTCGGACTGTGACGAAGATGTCGAAACGGAATTCGCGCCGTCAGATACGCGACTGGCGAGACCCGGATACTCAGGGGGCCAACCATGCAAGATAGAAACGATTCCATCGAAGTAAATATCTCAACGGACGATGCCTTGGCCGTCGAGGGCTTCCCTCCCTATCGGATTCTCCTGATCAGCGATTTTGCAGGCGATGAACGCGCTGTCATTCAGGGCCCGATGGAGCAAGGCGTCGTCGAAGTCAGCCCAACCACGTTCGGATCGACGATCGCAGAAGCCCGACCGTCGTTGTCCCTGACAATCAAGGACCCGCTGACATCATCCGGAGCAATGACGGCGGTTGACATTGGTATTACTTCGATTCGCGATTTTGATCCGAAGGTGCTCGTGCAGACGACGAACGTGACTCAGTCATTGTTCGCGGCGCGCGAGCGGCTGGATAAGGCGCTTCGCGGAGGATCTGCGCCGGAAGCCCTTGAGAAGGACATAGCATCGATATTGGAAGGCCATTCGGCACAGGCTGTTGTCATGGAGCATCTTCGATCCAAGCCCGATCGTGTCATCGATTCGGCTCCGCCGGGCGAAATCGACGACCTATTGACGCAGCTCGATCTGGGCCCCGACGCCCAGGCCGGTCATGCCGGACCTCCCGTATCAAATGCCGCCGATTTGACGGCACGCGCCGCAGGCAACAATCGAAATGTGAACAATCTCGCGTTTGGAATCCGGCGGGCGACGGAAGAGATCGATAAGTGCATTGGCAAATGGCTGATGACCATTCTCGCAGCCGAGCCGTTTCGCCGTTGCGAATCGGCATGGCGTTCGGTGGATCATCTCCTGCGACATCTCGATTTTCGCCGGGGCATCAAACTGCAATTGCTCCATTCTTCGTTCGATGATGTTGTCGCCCGATTTCAGGCGTGTGTCATCGATCCCGCATTTGACCATGGCGTGGCGGCACCAGACCTGGTCGTTCTTGACGCGCGAGTGCAGAACACCGCCCCGCATATGGAAACGCTGGATGCCCTGTCGGCCAACGCCGCCAGCTTGCCGGCCGTCTTGATTTGCAATCTCGATCCGCAGTTTTTGGGTAACTCTTTCGCCTGGCAGATGTCGACGTTGCCTCCCATTCGAAACATCGTAGATCAATGGCAATTCGCCAAGTGGAACAGCCTGAAGGCGAGATTTCACGCACATTGTCTTGGAGTCTTTGCCGGCCGAATCATGCTTCGGGGGCCACATGAATCAGGAACGGATTCGGACAGCACGGCGTTGCGATTCAAGGAAAGGGCAATTGGGGAGAACGACTTCTTGTGGGCGTCGGCGCCGCTGGCCGCTGTGCGCGCGGTTGCTGCTGCCGTTGCTGAAACGGGATGGCCAGTCGCATTGACAGGAGGCGACTACGACCGAATCGATCGTTGTGTCGTCGCGCTCGGCGGCAAGACCGGCGACAAACCCATCGGTCCGACCGACGTCCAAGTGCCTTTGGCCAGACTCGAAGAGTTCGCCAGTGCCGGAATCAATGTTGTCAGTTCCATCCAGGATTCAAGCGAAGTCTGGATAGGAGGAGCGGTTTGCGCGCTCGTCGGTGCGAAGTCCACAGGCGGAATCAGTCCGGATCGAACGTTGACGCATCAACTTGTCGCGTCGCGTCTGGCCAACCTGCTGCTTAACATCAAGGATTCGAATCCGAATCTGGGCCGCGACGAACTTGTGGATTTGATTCGTCGATCCGCGACGACGTGGATTCCGGCGGCCTGGCAGGATGTGGAAGCTGGTGAGTCCCTGAGCGTTTCCACGAGCGTGTCGGGCGATACATCAGGGCTTACGGTCTCCCTCAGGCTCCCGCCAGGGCTCATGCCCGGCGATCAACCTGTAACAATGGCCCTCTAGGCGCACGATTGTCGACGGCTCACACATGTCGGCGTCAATCAGCCGGCCCCTTAGCATGGCTCTGATGGGAATCTGCTCGCTCATCCCTTAGTGGAGTCAATGGCGAATCTGTCTCCGCGTGTTCTTACGTGAAACCTGCGAGTGCAACGTCGCCAATGCCAGTTTCCATTGCCAATCGGCGTCGTCAAAACAACGAGTTTCCCCCCTCTTGCCCTATTCGCCGCGATTCCCGTGCCGAACCCATCAAACAATCTCGGCATCCGCTCCCATCTGCCGCCTGCGGGTGTCCGTGTTGGGGAATCGAGATACGTGCGACGTTTCCCATCGACGGTTGACATCCAGGTTTCTTGATCGTGGGTGCGCGATATGCTATGACGTCGTATTGACACGCGTCGTGCGCGTCGACACGACCCAGGATGGACAACTCACGGACAGGATTCGATGTCAATCGAACATTCGCAGTTGAGATGCCTTTTGATCGAAATTCGTTTTTCATGACGCTTTTGACTCCAATTGCATTTTCCCCGGGAAGCGTCACCTGTTTCTTTTCGCCTGAACTGAAAGAGTCGCCGCAGGAGACGCGTTCTCGAGGGATTTCGATCAATCTCATCCATGGCGTCACCGCCGCGATCCGGTCCACGGCAACGTCGAGAATTCGACTCAATGGAAATGACATCGACATCGCGCCGGTCCGAACCGTGATTGCAGGGCTGGCGCCTGAACCTGTCGAGTTGCAGTTTGAATCGGCGCTGTCGCTGGGATGCGGATTTGGGGTCAGCGCTGGCTGCGTTCTGACCGCGGCGTTTGCGATCGCGAAGCGTTTTGATCTGGGCATGTCTCGCGATGAACTCGGCCTCGTGGCGCACGCCGCTGAAGTCGCACATCGAACCGGGCTTGGCGATGTCGCGGCGCAACTCTGCGGCGGTATCGCGCATAGACATTGCCGCGAAGGCCCCTTGGACTGCATCCAATTGACGCTTCCCTCGCAGCAGATCTTCTTTCGCGCATTCTCGAAAGTCGACACGCCGGAAGTGCTCAACTCCGGCGATATGCTGAACTTGATCCGAAAGGAAGGCGACGCAGCGTTGGCCTGGGTTGACGAACAGCGGGAAATTCTGACGGTATCAGGATTACTGGATCGATCATTGGAGTTCGCGCGCCGAACGGGTCTTCTGGCGTCTGAAGAGACGGCGACGGCGATTCAGGAGATCGTCGATGCCGGCGGAAACGCCACAATGGCCATGTTGGGCAACAGCATCGTGGCGACGCGACCTGGTTCAAAGAAAGATGACTGGGATTCATGCCTGCCGGATACACTCGGCACGAGGTTCATATGACCAAAGTCCCAACAAGCCATCCAAGATACAAATCGCTCTTGCTACGAGAGCGATTGACCGACGGGTTGCGCGCCGGCATTGCGGGCGAAGCCGGATTGCTCGCGCACGGTCGAGGCGAAGCGTTCGACTATCTATTGGGCGAGCGGACGCATGATTTCGCGATGGAATCGATCCGGATGGCGTCGGCACTTCTTGTGACGGCGAATCACCCCGTCATTTCCGTCAACGGAAGTACCGCCTCTGTTGCCGGGCCCGAAATCGTCGAACTGCTGCGTGCACTGGATCGCCTCGTGGCGGAAGTGAACATCTTCTACTATTCCCCCGAGCGATCTCGGCGGATCAAACAGCACTTGAAAGACCTGGGCGCAACAAGATTGATCCTGGAGTCCAATTCGTCGGATTCGGTTCAGTTGCCGGACATCGAACATGCGCGAAAACACATGCATCCGAACGGTCTCGCGCAGGCCGATGTGGCGCTCGTGGGACTGGAGGATGGGGATCGTTGCGAGCGACTTGTCGCATCGGGACGCCGCGTGATCGCGATCGACCTGAATCCGCTGTCGCGCACGGCAAAAACGTCGCATGTCACGATCGTGGACGAAGTCTCCCGAGCGCTGATTGAATTGACGGCGTGCGTCAGGCAGGATCTCGCGGCAGCGCCGGCAGCGCTTGCCGAACGTATTGATCGCTACGACAACGCCGACATTCTGAATCGAGCCGTCGCCGCCATTCGAAATGCATTTTGAGTGCAGGACG
>JAJDEC010000412.1 GCA_029259995.1 Phycisphaerae bacterium | reverse complement strand
TCACTCAGCGACGAACCGAGATCGATGCCCGCAAGACCGCATTCACTGCACGTGCCCGACGCATTCCCCGTCAAGTCGTACCCGCACTGCCAGCAGATCCGCTTTGACAGAAGGTCATCACAAACAAACCTGCGAAACCGCTTGCTGCGAAGCTCGGAGTACAACGTACGCATCGCCAGACCGATCACCACGACGAGAACGAGAAAAAGCGGAAAGACCAGGATTCCGAGGATTCCGACAAGCAAATCCATGGGATAGGTGAGCACAGGCCCGATGACGAACAAGGCGAGAAAGATCATCAACCCCTTCGAAGGCAAAGGTCGCGTCGCCTCCCATCGCCGAACGACATCGCGACGATCGTTCTCCGTCGGATAGTGCTTCAGTTCTTCAAGCCTGAGCCACCACATAGTGGCCAATTCTACAGACAAGCCACATGCCATGC
The DNA here is from genome assembly GCA_029259995.1 of Phycisphaerae bacterium. Lineage (GTDB taxonomy): Bacteria > Planctomycetota > Phycisphaerae > UBA1845 > UTPLA1 > ECT2AJA-110-A. Next base: position 6,155 of record JAJDEC010000412.1, on the reverse strand, counting down.
CGACCCTTAAGTTCGGCCGGTCGCCGGGTGCCATGCCGACGCCCAACGTCGGCATGCTTCGTGATGCCGGGTTTCGACGGCGCCGGCCTTCCGATCGATCAACTCCCCCACAACTCCCGAAGCCCCTTCCACGGCCGATCCCGCGGCGGTACATAGTCCTTCCAGGGATTCTGCTCACCCGCAGGCGCCGCCGAGTCCTTCTCGACCATGTCCCAGACGGCGTCGCGAACCATGCGCCGAAAGTCCTGCTCCGCACGAAAATCCGCTTCCCGAACGGACGGGTCCTGCGGCGGTTCATCCTCGTCGCGCTCCGCCGTCAGTTCGACCACCAGTTCAGCCGGCAGGACGCCCACCGATCGCATGGCCAATACCGGCTTCATTACGCGCGTGTCCCACAGCGCCCCGATGTACTCAGCATCCGCCTCACGCGAATCGATCCGCGCGTACAAGACGCACAGCTCGGCGCCGCGCAGCTTGGCCGCCTCCAGCACGGCCGTGCGATCATATCCCCGAGGATCGAGCCCCCCCGTCGTCAGGAAAATGACTTCGCGCACCTCCGGCTGCTCGTCGAAAATCTGATTCCAATACACTTTGTGATGGGCCGAGAAATCCGCAACGCGCAGATGCCGATCGCCGCCGCTCGCATTCGTGCGCGCTACGATCCTTGCAACGCAGATGGCCGCCGGGAATCGCCCTGGCGCCGAATCATGCGCGAGCACCTTGACGCCGATCGCCTTCGATTGCCCCGCAGGGATCCCCAGATCATCCGGCGTCACGTCCACGGGGGTTGTTCGATCCGCAACGTGATAGTGCTCGCGCGTCGGTTGCTCGCAGGCAACATTGGGGCCGAGGCAAAGGCAAACCAGGAACAACAACAGCGTTCCGAAACCCTGACTACGTTGCAACCGCTTCAAATCAAGAATCCGTATCATTCGATCGTCCTGAACAACTGTGTGACGGTTCATTTCTGTTGGGCTCCATGTCCGGGCGCAATTCCACCCATGCAAATATCGGAGCCGTCGCACGACCAACTTGCCCGGATCGCAACCGTCGGCGCGATTCTTCGTCGCAATACATGACATTCCACCATGACGGCGCAAGAACTGCACGGCGCACTTCGCAAACGCGCAGGAACTGCCGCACGCATCCGAGCCATATGGAATAACACCAAGGCGTCCTCACTTCGAGACACCGATCGTCCGATACGAACAAGGACTGTATTGGAGTATTGCAACGCGTGACTACGCATACCTCGACGTTTCCGATCGATCTCACCGTTCGACCCGCCGCAACGGAGCGCACGATTCCGCCCTTCGCGCCGCTGCCGCCGATCGAAACGACAGAGTCGATCGAACCCAAAGCCGCCCTGCCGCGCGCCGCACTCCTCGGTCGCTGCCTGCTCCATCTGCCGCGATTCGCATGGATCGCCATGGATGTCATCATCGCCGCCGCCGGCGTCGTCATCGGTCATAACCTCTTCGTCTGGTGGGAACCCGGCATCACGGGCCTGACGGAGTACAGCCTCGCCATCGCAGGCGTCGTTCTGGCCACGTCGATCATCCTCGCCGGCAACATGTTCGGTCTCTACGACACGGAAACCCTCTGGGGGCGTTCGCGCATCGTCGCACGTGCGCTCCTGACGGTTCTCGCCGCCATGACGGCCATGTGGGTCGTCATGCACCTGTTCATGTACTCCCAGATCAGCCGCCGATCGATCGCCACGGGAACGATGTTCTTCCTGCTCGTTTCCTCCACGATTCGACTGCTCGCGCATCAGGCCGTTCGCGACGTTCGCCGCGGCCTGCTCGTCATTGGTCAGGGCGCCCTGACGGGAACCATCATTCGCAGCGTTCGGCGCAATGCCGTGCCGGGCTATCGGCTCGTCGGCGTTGTTCGAACCAACGGCGACACAAACGACAAGAACTGCCGCGACATACCGATCATCGGCGACATTGCCGACGTCGAACGCCTCTGCCGAGAGCACCACGTGAGTGAAGTCGTCGTCGCCAATCCCGACACGCACAACTCGACGTACGTTCGTGCCGCGATGGCCTGCCTCCGGCTTGGCTGCCGCGTGACCGACGAAACGACGTTTTTCGAATCCACCTACGGCGAAGTGCCCGTCACGCACATCACGCCGCAATGGTTTCTTGCTGCGGATCTGAAAGGCCAGCGCCGCGAACATGCGTTCGCCAAGCGCGTGTTCGACTTCAGCGTCTCACTGTTCGGGCTGCTGACATCGTGGCCGCTGATGCTGCTGACGGCGATTGTGATCAAGCTCCGCGAAGGCGGCCCCGTGCTTTACTCGCAGACGCGAGTCGGCAAAGGCGGCGAACCTTTCACGCTCTACAAGTTCCGCACGATGCGCTGCGACGCCGAAGCCGACGGCATGGCCTGGTGCCAGCCCAACGACCCGCGCGTCACACCGATAGGTCGCTTCCTCCGTAAAAGCCGCATCGACGAACTGCCGCAGCTATGGAATATCCTGAAGGGCGAAATGAGCGTCGTCGGACCGCGCCCCGAACGCCCCGAATTCGCCGGCCCGCTGGCGAATGTGATCCCGTTCTACGACGAACGCCATCTCATCAAACCCGGCCTGACAGGCTGGGCCCAGATCAACTTCTCATACGGTTCGAGCATCGCCGACGCCCGCCGCAAACTCCAGCTCGATCTTTACTACGTCAAACACACCAGCCTCGAACTCGATCTCGTCGTCCTGCTCCGCACCTTCGGAACGTTCTTCCTCGGCTCGCGATAAACCGCCCAGGCAGGTGCCCATCGCCGGGTGCCACTGCTGTGTCAGCAGTGCCGCGTGCCAGATAAGTTGCCATGCCGACGCCCAACGCCAGCCTGCTATCGCGCAAAATCACGCACCGACGGGAAGTGCCTCGCTTTGGCGATCAGATTACGATGAAACATCGCCTCAACGAAATATCAGTTTGAGCCTGACACCGACAGGGGTCACGGATCGTAGCCACGGGTGGAGCGACGGCCCGAAGGGCCAAACGCAACCCGTGGAAAGCCAATCGCAGGAATACTCCCGCCCCGAAAGGGCGGCGGAGGCCTGCATATTCAATTCGCACGCCATCAACCGCGTTTCCTCCGCCCCATCCGGGGCGGAAGCACAACCTGGTAAACCGCACACCACGGGTTCCGCTCACGCCGCATGCGCGGCATTCGCTCCACCCGTGGCTACGATCCATCGCCCCATTCGGGGCGAATGAACGCGCGGACACTCCGAGCCGCCCCGACCATGGGCCGGTTTCGAATCAGATTCCCGTGGCCCAGGCCATGGCCTGGGGAAGCGAATCTCGCCCCGATACCGAAAAACGCTTTCGACAGAGCAATCGCAGCCGGCCTTCGGTTCGCATTCCCGAGCGCTTCCATTCATGCTCACACGATTCGCTCCCCCAGCCTGTAGGCTGGGCCACGAACCGAACCGCCGCATGACTGCGGCGGCTCGGACATCATTTCCTCGCAACACAATGACGCCCATGAAAAAACGGCACGCCCCCAAAGAGACGGCCGCTGATGCGAGATTCCTTTCTCGTACCCACTCCCCACGGGAATCCCTTCCCGCCAAGCTGAGCAGCAGGACCATTGCGCGCAAAAAACGGCACGCCTTCCAACAAGGCGTGCCGTTCAAATGTCATACATTAACTCGCCGAAAACGCCCCTACGACGCCAGCAACCGATACAACGGATTCTCAAGGAAGTCAATAATCAACCGCGTGAACCGCGCCCCGTCCGCACCATCGATCACGCGATGATCGAACGACAGGAACAGCGGCATCATCTTCCGCACCACGATCTGGCCATCCTTCACCACGGGCTTCTCCGACATCTTGCCCATGCCGAGAATCGCGACTTCCGGATAGTTGATCATCGGCGTGCTGAACGTGCCGCCCAGCGAACCCACATTCGTCACGGTAAACGTTCCGCCGCGCATGTCGTCGATGCCCAGCTTGAATTCCCGCGCCTTGTCGGAAATCTCGCGCATCTCTTTCGAGATCGTCATCAGGCCCTTGCGATCCAGATCACGAAGCACCGGCACCATCAGGCCGCGATCCGTATCCACGGCGACGCCGATGTGCACGTAGTCCTTGTGGATGATCTCGCCCGCCGCCTCGTCGAACGAGCAATTGAGCATCGGCATCTGCCGAAGCGCGCCAGCAACGGCCTTGATGATGAACGTCGTGATTGTCAGCTTCGCGCCGTGCTGCGCCATGACCGAGCCATGCTCCTTGCGGAAGGCCTCGAGATCCGTCACGTCCGCCTCGTCGCCATGCGTCACGCGCGGCAGCGTCCAGGCGCGAACCATCTGCCGCGAAATCGCCTTGCGAATCTGCGGTACCGCCTCGCGTCGAATTGGTCCCCACTGCGAGAAGTCCGGCAGCGCGTCACCGCCGCCGACCGGCGCCAATGGCGCACTCGGAGCAGCCGGCATACTGGATGGCGCCGAAGCCGGCGCACTGGCAGCCCGCCCCGATGCCCCCGTCAACACGTATCGTTCGACATCTTCTTTCAGGATGCGACCGCCCGAGCCCGTGCCGCGAACCTGCCGCAGATCGACTTCGTTCTCCCGCGCGAGCCGTCGCACGGCCGGCGCCGCCGGAATGGGTCCGCCGTCAAAATGCGACGGCGCTTCAGCGACGGCCGTCGGCGAAACCGGCGGCGGCGTGGACGCGGCGTTGCTGCTCGCAATTCCTGCGGCCGGCGCAGACGCAGCCTTCGGCGCAGACGCCTCTGCCTTGGCGGGCTTCGCCGGCGCAGCCGCACCATCGCCGCCCACAACGAGCAGAACCTGGCCGACTTTGACCGTGTCGCCCTGTTTGACGTTCAGCGACGTGATCTTGCCGGCGTATGGAACCGGCAACTCGACGGCCGCCTTGTCCGTCTCGACCTCCAGGACCATCTGGTCCTCGGTCACTGTGTCGCCTTCATTGATCATCACATTGACGACCTGGGCTTCGTGAATGCCCTCACCCAGATCCGGCAACTTGAATTCTTTCGACATCGTTCGCCCTTATGCGCGTATGTTTTGGGGATCACCGATGCAATCCCGCCTTTTGATTATTCGAATCTCACGAACATTGTAGGGTGGGCCGTGCCCACCATCTCGCGTGCCACTGGGTGCTTGTCACCCAGTGCTCGAATCCCCGTAGGGTGGGCCGTGCCGACCATTCACCCGACGAAAATCAGAAGCTCATCACCTTTCGCGTCGCCGAAATCACCTTCTGAACGTCCGGCATGTACGGCAACTCATTGTTGAAGAACGGCAGCACCAGATCGTAACCCGTCACGCGCTCGACCGGCGCTTCGAGATAGAGCAGGCTGTCCTCGACGATGCCCGCAATGATCTCGGCCGCAGGCCCGCAATGCCGCGGCGCCTCGTGAACCACAACGCAACGCCCCGTTTTGCGAATCGACGCGTTGATCGTCTCGCGATCCAGCGGCACGAGGCTCAACAAGTCGATCAGCTCGACATCGATGTTGTGATCCTCTTCCAGCTCCTCCGCCGCCTCCAACACGGGACGCATCGACGCACCATAGGAGATGATCGTCACATCGCTGCCTTCACGAACGACATCCGCCTTGCCGATTTCCATTTCTTCCGGCGAATCGGGCACCTCCTCGCGGAACGCGCGATAGCTCGCCTTCGGCTCGTAGAACATCACGGGATCCGGATCTGCAATCGCAGCACGCAGAAGCGCCCGCGCATTCCGCGGTCCCGAGGGGATGACAACCTTCAACCCCGGCAGATGCGCCCAGATCGCCTCGCGGCTCTCGCTGTGGTGCTCAATCGCACGAATACCGCCGCCGTAGGGCATGCGAATCACCATCGGACACGTGAAGCGGCCCCGCGTACGGTTTCGCAGTCGCGATGCATGACTCTCAATCTGATGGAACCCGTGATAACCGAAGCCGGAGAACTGCATCTCCGCAATCGGCTTGTAGCCCTTGACGCAGAGACCGATCGCCATGCCGACGATGGCCGACTCCGCGACGGGAAAGTCCACGACGCGCTCCTCGCCGAATTCCTTCAGCAGGCCTTCCGTGATTCGAAAGACGCCTTCGTCGTATCCGACGTCCTGCCCGAGGATGATCGCCTTCGCATCCTCCTGAAGTGCTTCACGAAGCGCCAGATTCAGGGC
>JAJDEC010000411.1 GCA_029259995.1 Phycisphaerae bacterium | reverse complement strand
GGATCGATACCGGTGCAGGAACATCCGCCGTCAGCCGCGCAGGAAGAAGAAGAGGCATATAAAAAAAGAGCAGAAAAACTGCTCCGCGCCCGAAGTGCACACTTGACTCGAGAAAGCCTTTCATGGATAGCCCAGCCTTTTCAAAGCTGGGATTGCGACGCGAGTTTGCCTGCGCATTGCCGTCCCGGAGGGACGGCGTGAGCCAGACGCGTGGCACTCATTCCGTCCCTACGGGACGGAAACTGGTCAATGGAGCCGCGTGCCCCAGCGATAAATCGCTCGGCAATTCTCAATGGATCCCTCCGGGATTCTTCGCGGCGCACACTCCGACTTCCCGAGCGTGATACGTCGACGTCCAGCAGTCTCCGTGAAGAATCAAAAAAAGGCCGCCTCGCTTGACGAGGCGGCCTGGGAATTCGAATTAACGAATCGGGATGCCGGCGTTGCTTACGGCTGCGACGAGTCGTTCAGGCCGAAGGAGTTACCGTAGATCAGATACGCCTCGCCAGCCGCCTGACGTCGATCGGTCGGAGCGAGAATGTTGATCAAGTCCGCCTGCGGCGCGCCCAGCATGAGGTCGACGAATCCGTCGCCGTCGATGTCGCCGATCAGCGACACGGCTTCGATGGGCGCCTCATCCGGCGTCGTATCGCCGATACCGGAGTTCTTCTCGTAGGCCGAGACGAAAACGATGCCCTTCAGAACACGGTTGTTCGAAACGTCGCGTCGATTCAGGTCCTGCGGCAAGGCAAACGTCTTGTTTCGCAGCAGCGTCTGATCGCCGAACACGAGATAGGCAACACCTTGTCGGAGCACGTGCGTGACGGCGATGTTGGTGCCGACTTTGCTTACCCACACGGCTTCCGGTGTGTAGCGTCGTCGGAGGAACGTGATCGTCGGCGTATCAGGCAGCGGATCCGGGAAATTCGTCCTCGATGTGATTGACGAGATTCCCAGTTCCTCGCTGTTGATGATGATCATCGCGTTGATCAGCGCCGTTTGCGCCGTCAGCGCGTCGTTGGTCGCAGGGCGAACCGGAATCACAGATGCGCTGGACAGGGCATTGTTGAAGTCGAATTCAAACGTCACAACCTTGGGCGTTGCGACTGTGCCCGTGCTCACGATGACGCGATCGCCGTCGGCGACGGGTCCCGTAATCTCAACTTTCGCCGACGGCCAGGTCTGCCCCGGCGCCGTCATCAGGAGGTCCTCGACGCCGTCTCGATTGAAGTCGCCGGCGGACGCGACGCCATTCTGGCCGCGTTCCGTGGCAACGAAGTTCGTGTTGCCCGGCGTGCTGCCGCCCAGACGTGCTCCGGGAATGCCGCCAATGAACTTGACGCCCGGGAAGTTGTTCGTGCCAATCTGTTCCGGACGAATCGAATTGGCCCCGTTCGGGAAGATCGTGTCGCCGAATAGGACGCCAACGAATCCGGCATCCACGCGGGCAGCGCCCATCAATCCGATGAGGCTGTCCGCATCGTAGCCTTCCGCCCCGACGTAAACGTCGGAGTTGCTGTCGCCGTCGAAGTCGCCGGCATTGCCCTGAACGCGGCCGAACTGATCGTCGGCATGACTTCCGCGGATTTCAATCCGCTCAGGCAGATCGCATGTTCGGCCCGTGCCGAGGGAGGGCGTACCAAAGACGATGAACGACTTTCCGTTATCAAGCAGCGGATTGGACTCATTGGCGAAGTTACAATTCAGATCCGGATCAAACGGATCGTTGTCGCTGCCCGGAGCTCCGCAGGCAATGTCGGGGACGCCGTCCAGGTTCAAGTCGCCCCCGTTTCGTGCAAACCCGAGACCATCACCGAAGGCCTCGCCGAAGATATCCGCAACCGTATCGATGTCGCACAGAACGCGTTCAAAACCAGCGGTTGGGCAGATACCCCAGAATGAAGGCCACGAACTCGGCGCGCCAAGGCCCATTTCCATATCACTTCGCGTCAGCGCCAGGATTCCCGGGCAATGATCAGCTTCGATGGAGTCGCCTTCGCTGTAGTCGTCGCCTTCATAGATTCGTATGTAGCCGACGTCTCGAATCAGGCCGGCGACCTGCAATTCGAGGACATCGATGCGGAAGCTCGAATACTTCGCGGCACAATCTTCGGCGATCTCGACGCGAATCGTTCCCACACCTTCCGTGAAGAACTGGCGAGCGAAATCGGGGAACAGGAACTGTTGCGCGAATGGAATCGTGTTGCCGAGGATGCTGCCCGGCGGAAGCGTCGGCGCGCTGTCTTCATCCATCCCGATCGCTGGTCCGGGGCCCGCCCAGAGCAGTGCTTCGCGAACGGTTCCCGGAACAAACGAACCGGCACCGTTGTCGATACCGAATCGGAGGATTGGCGCACTGACGGCTTCTCCGATGATGATCAGGCTTGCCGTGTCAACGTCACTGAATCGAACGCCGAGATCGAAACCCGAGACCTCGGAAACCGACGACCCAATTGCAACGGGATCGCGTGTGTATTCGCCTCCCAACGCCGTCACGAGATTCTGCACTCCCGGCGCGCCGAACACGCCGCCCGCCGGCGCACTGACGAGAACTTCGAGATCATCCGAAAAGACAGTGTCCATGTCGGAAATCGTGTCGACCGTGTAGCTGTGCAATGAGAGCGGATCGAATTCTCCCAACGGATGCGACCAGGCCCCGCGAATTCGAGCGCCTCGATACCAAATGCCGCCATTTTCAGTCGGCAATGTGGCTTGTCCGGCCATGACCAATTCCGGCCGACGATTGCCGGCGCCGGTCCACGTGCCCGCGGGCCCATCATCCGGAATGCCGTCACCATTCAAGTCCGCGCCCGTGAACACAGGCGTCACGATGTTGTCACTGGCAACCATGAACGTGTAGCCAGAAAACGCGTCAAAAGCGCCACCCAGGTTGTCGTTGGTCGGGCCGCCGCAGCCGACGATGTTCAGTTGGATTGCCGGCTCATTGCACAGGTGGCCATCCCGATTGCCATAGCCTTCGGTTGCGAGCGGATTGAGGGTTCGATTCGCTGTGGGACATTCAACGTGCAGATCCGCCAGCGCCAACGGGTCGATACCCGATTCATTGTTATTTGCTGTGGAATACGGATTCGGAAATCGATCCGGGTATCGCAGGCGAACCGAGATCGCTTCGTCATCCGGCGTAATCGTAAAGCCGTTTGCATTGATTGAGAATTCAATGTCTTGTAGTGCCACCGTCGATCGCGTGAAGACAGTGAACAGACCGTCATAAAGCGACGGCGGAACCGCGTCGCCAACGGCGACCGGTAAGGACGGGTCGTCGAGCATAAAGAACCCGTTGACCGTGAACGTGCCTTCCGCGTCTGTGAAGTTGCCGCCTTGGACGTTGATCTGAAGCTCGGGGCCATCGCCCGTTTCCAGTTTTACGTCAATCGTAAACGGCGCGGACGTCTCATCCACTCGCTGTCCCGTGATCTGCACCTGCAAAGAGACGAGGTCAACGATTCGATCGGCTTCCAGTTCAAAGTCCGCGTTCGGCGGAAAGAACAACTGCGGTGCAGCAGGGTCAAACGGCAGCCAGGCGCCGGCGGCAGGATCGACGTCGTATTCAACTTCCGCTTCCATATCGTTGGGGAAGAATCGGGGCACCGAGTTATAGCAGATGAACTCCGGCGCCTGTTCTGCATCGAACGTACATTCGTCGCACGGATCGTCGTCTTCCTGATCGAGGATTCCAAGCGCCAACGGATGTCCAATGAGGATTTCCGGTCGGCCGTCGCCCGTCTGATCGGGCATGCGCGCCACAGACGTTGTTCCCATGGAGGTACCCAGGGATTGCGGCGATGTGATGATATGTCCGCGAACATTGAACAGCGTCTGGAATCGCGGGTCCTCGGGTGGAAACGAAACGAATGAACCGATCGTGTTCACACTGTTGATGCCCGCGTATCGACCGGTGCCGAAGGGAAGCAACTGTGCGAGATCCGGATCAATGCGTCGTTCGCGACCGTACACGACGTGCACTTCGCCAACGCGGTTGTAATTGAAAGGACTGGCTGTTTCGGAGACGATTGCAAAATCGCCGAGGCCGTCGCCGTCGAGATCGCCGAGGGCCGTGATGGCCGTTCCCGTGCGACTGCCGCGATTCGGATTGTCGGGCGCTCCGTCGAAGCCCTGGAATCGAGCACCCGCCACGCGACCGCCGATCAACTGGAGGTCGACAATGTCTGACGGCGCCCGCAGCAGGCGAACCGTACCGACGGCATAGGCATTGACGGGCGTGTTGTTTCCGTCCGAAAGCTCGACTCGCACAAAGTAGGGAATGGGGCGTCCGCCTTCGTCTGTCTCGACGCGCGTCGCCAGTGTATTCAAGTCGATTTCGATTTGCTGATTCAACTCGCCAAGCTGGC
>JAJDEC010000042.1 GCA_029259995.1 Phycisphaerae bacterium | reverse complement strand
TGCTTTTCATCAGGGCACGCGCCGAAGTCGCGTATTCGCGAGCAGGGATTCCGTGGCGAGAAGAATCAGGGCCACAAGCAACGGCGGCGGCCAGTCGATCGTACCGATCGTGATCGGCTGATACGCCAGTTCCTCGTATTGGTAATAACGCAGTTCATCAATCTCGCTTCGCTCCAGTTTGTCGATTTCCGCGTAGATGTCGGCAAGGGATTCGGCGTTGGTGGCGCGAAAGTATTTTCCGCCCGTGGCGTCGGCGATCTGACGAAGCGTGCCTTCGTCGATGGGGACGCGCTGGCGAACGCTTCCGAACATGCCCCTGTCAATCGTGTGATGCGTCGGGGCGGCGCCGATGGCGTAGATCTTGACGTCGAGCGCCTTGGCGGCTTCGGCGGCTTCGATGGGTTTGAACTCCCCCGCATTCTGCTCGCCATCTGTCAGGAGGATGATTGCACGGCTCTTGATCTTGAAGTCGTGTTGTTCAGGTGATTGTCGGCCGATGTTTCGGATGCGCTCGATGCCCAGGAGGAGGGCGTCGCCGATGGCCGTGCCGTCCTCTTCGCGGACGGTCGGGACTTCGACTTCCGCCAGGGCCCGAACGAGGTGCGAATGATCGCGCGTCAAGGGGCAGACTGTGTCCGGATAGCCGGCAAACACGGTCAATCCGACGAGGTCGCCGAGGCGTCCGGGGAGTTTGTCGCCATCTCCCTGAATGAAGTCATGGACGATGTGTTTCACTGCTTCGAGTCGCGTGTAGGCGCGTCCGCTTGCGTCGGCGAGATCCCGTTGTTGCATGCTCGTTGATCGATCCAGCACCAGTTCGATGGCGACGCCTTCTGTTGTGATCTTCGTCAGTTCGTCCGCACGCTGGGGCCGCGCCAACGCGATGACGATCAGAAGGATCGCCAGTGAGCGGAATGTCGGCAGGAGTATTCGTGCGCGAACGGCCCACGAGGCCCGCGGGGACACGGCGAGCAAGTCGTCGGTGATGGAATATCGCAACGTTGCGCGGCGTGATTTGCGAACCCAGTCGAACCAGATGATCGGGATCAATACGACGGCGAGCGGCAACAACCAGGGATAGGCGAAGGTGTCGAGCAGTTTCATGTCGGCACCTCGCTGCGGGCCTGGCCTGTCGTGGCAGGTTGTGTGACGAATGCGTCCTGCCGCGTTGCGTTGATGAAATCGCGGGCGGCGTTCAGGACCCATGTGGATTCGTCGGCCGACGGCAACTGTCGGGCGTACTTGACGGGGTCACACGCGGCCACAAAGGTTCGAAGCGTTTCGCGCTGATCCATCGACAACGCGCCCATGGACTGGACGCTTCGAATGAACTCCTCGCTTGTCTGCTCGCCGGCCATGACGTCGAATCGGCGTTCGATGTATTGGCGGAGCAATCCGTTGATCCGATAGTAGAATTCCTGATGTTCGTTGCGACCGATCAGATTCTCGGAAATCAGCCGATTCAATTCATCCATGGCCCATTCGTAGGGCGATCGTTGCGGGACGACGGCAGCGTAGGGAATGTTTCGGGGGCGTTTGACCCACCAGCGGGCGACGAGGCCGATGATTGCCAGGACGGCAATCGTCCCCAGTCCCCACCGGAGGAGCTTCAAGGACCAGGGCATCGGCAGGCTTGCCGGATTCCGCATACCCGCGAGCGAATTCTCAACGCGCATCGGAATCGGTTCGGTTTCGAAACGATCCTCGATGGTGCCTGTGGAGCCGTCCATCTTCGGTCGGGCGTCGGCGTAACCGAACAGGAGGGAGGGAATCGACGCCTCGCCGGGCATGAGGGCACGAAGCGTGAAGACAATCTCCTGGCAGTCGTGCAAATCATCGCAGTCGGCTGTCTCCGATGTTCGATTCACGATTTCGAATGCGCCCAGGATGTCCTTGTAGTCGGCCATGCCCGCCATCACGTCGCGCTCGGCTTCGATCCGGACGCGCATGTCGAATGATTCGGCCATCGCGACGGCGTCCCGATCCAGCGAAATGCTGACGCGTACGGGGCCCTGCGACTTCTCAATGGAGACGGGTACGGGCGCCGGCGCATCGTTTTTCGGGCCCGTCGACTGTGCCATCGCGGATGGGGCCATCAGGAAGCACAACATGCCTGCCAGCCACATGGCCAGATGTGTGCGCTTTTCGATGGATCTGTTGAGTCGCGTCGTCCTCATCGTCCCGATCGAATCCTCGCTTCCCTTTTTCGAAAGTATCGCGTCAGGGGATCGACAATCGACTCATCCGTCGTCAGTTGAATTCCGTCAGACTTGAGTCGCTTGAACATCGCCTCAATTCGATTTCGCTGCGACGTTGCAACGTAAGCGAAATGTTCGCGGAATCGGCGGCTGGATGTGTCGACGACGTGTCGGGCCCCGGTTTCGTTGTCAATCCACTCGACGATCCCGAGCGGCGGCAGTGTTCTCTCGCCGGGATCGGAGACGATGATCGGAACGATATCGTGGCGGCGACGTGCGATTCTCAGCTGGGGCTCGTAGTCCGGCGCCCGGAAGTCGCTGACGATGAAGACGACGGCGCGGCGGCGTAAGACGTGGTTCAGATGTTCGAGTGCGCCGGCGATATCCGTACCGCGACCGGTCGGCGTGCAGGTCAGCAGTTCGCGAATGACGCGCAGGACGTGTCGCGTTCCCTTGGCGGGCTGGACGTGGTTCTCGATGCGATCGCTGAAGATGATCAGGCCGACTTTGTCGTTGTTCGTGATGGCGCTGAATGCGAGCGTGGCGCCGATTTCCGTGACGACGTCGCGCTTAAGGGGGCCAGTTGTGCCGAACGCCTGGGAGGCGCTGGCGTCGACGAGCAGCATGACGGTCTGTTCGCGTTCTTCGCGGAAGCGCTTGATGAACGGCCGTCCCTGCCGGGCCGTGACGTTCCAGTCGATGTTGCGGATGTCGTCGCCGGGCTGATACTCGCGCACTTCCTCGAATTCCATTCCCTGGCCCTTGAAGGCGGAATGGTAGTGACCGGCAAAGACGTCGCTCGCCATGTGGGACGTGCGGATCTGGATCCGTCTTATTTTCTTGAGTAGTTCCTGTGGCGTCATCATTCCTTCGCAAAGCTGAAAGCCGAAAAGCGAAAAGCGGAAAGTCGATTCGTTAGTCGTCGTGGTCACACTGATGGGGCTGGGGCGTGATATCTGTCATTTTGACCCTCTGTTCAGTCTTGTTTGTACTTTCTTGACGATTGCAGACAAGACGCGCGTGAGTTCGTCGGCCTCGGTCGCCAATTTCAAGCCGGGATTCTGCGGAAGGACTCCGCACTCAACGCAGAGTTCGATCCAATATTGTGTCTCCGACGACTCCTTGCGGGCGACGTTGCATCGATGGCAGAAGTCTGATTCGGTATAAGCATTGTCGGCCTCTCTCAGGTTGGCGCCGAAGCTTGTGCCGGACCGGATCAGTTGTCTCGCCAGCGTCCAGCCCTTCACGTTGTTTGGCAATGCGTCGGATGCGTAAGGGATTCCTTTAGCGAATTCGAAACTGCGGCCTTTCAGATCACCTTGTAATCGCGCCATTCCAAAGCCTCCTCAACGATTCTGATTCATGGACAATGAGAAAATTGTCTTTCTGGTCAATCGATCGGCGTCAGCTCTTTCGGCTTTCGGCTTTCGGCATTTCAGCGTTTCTAAGGGACGGGTACATGGTCGAGGATCATGCGGACGATCTGGTCGCTGGTTTTGTCTTCGGCTTCTGCTTCGTAGGTGACGACGACGCGATGGCGGAGGACTTCCATGGCGACGTCCTTGACGTCCTGGGGTGTGACGAACCCGCGGCCGGCGAGGAAGGCGTTCGCCTTGGCGCCGAGCGTGAGCATGATCGTCGCGCGGGGCGATGCGCCGTAGTGGATCAGATGACCGATGTTCAGATTCGCCGTACGCGGATCGCGCGTGGCGATGACGAGGCTGACAATGTAGTCCTTGATCTTGTCGTCGATGTAAATCTCGTCGACGACTTTGCGCGCGTTCAGAATGTCCGACGGGGACATGACGGCGTTGACTTGCAGCGTGTCTGACGTTGTCGCCATTCGATCGAGAATCAAGCGTTCTTCCGTCGGCGTCGGATAGGTCACAGTCACTTTGAGCATGAATCGATCGACCTGCGCCTCGGGCAGGGGATAAGTGCCTTCCTGTTCGATCGGATTCTGCGTCGCGAGGACGAGAAACGGCTCGGGCAGGCGGAAGGTTTCGTCACCAATCGTGACCTGGTGTTCCTGCATGGCTTCGAGCAGGGCGCTCTGGACCTTGGCAGGAGCGCGATTGATTTCGTCCGCGAGGATGAGATTGGCGAAGATTGGACCGCGCTTGACGGAGAAGCTGCCCTTCTGGGGTTCGTAGATCAGCGTTCCGATGAGGTCCGCCGGCAGCAGATCGGGCGTAAACTGGAGCCGCTGGAACTGGACCTGCAGCGCTCGAGCGAGGATTGAAACGGTACGTGTCTTTGCGAGGCCGGGAACGCCTTCGAGCAGGATGTGCCCGTTGGAGAGCATGCCGACCATCAGGCTCTTGATCATGCCGGTTTGTCCGACGATGACTTTTCCGATTTCTTCGCGCAGCCGATCGAAGGGTGTGCTGGCCGCCTTTACCTGGTCGCCGATGTTCTTTACGTCGAGTTGCGTCACTGCGGAAATCCCTCGTGTTTCACTATTCTTGAGCGTCGCGATCGTCAGGCGTGTTGCGACAATCGTCCCTGGATGCAAAGACGCGATTGATCGCAGTGTCCTGTCAGAAATCCCGGATCAATTGCCGGCGATTCTCGGACGCGAGTGGAATCGGCCGAGTCGCGCCGCCCATTGCTTCCGATCCGCGTTCAGGATAGTTACGTAATACGATCGGGGCAAGGTCACGGTGGATATTGTCACGGCGGCGCAACAAACGAGATGGGCGGGCGAGGTTGCGGGATTAACGGGAGTTTTGTTCGTTTGAAAACGGGCGGTCAGCGATTCTGGCGGAATGTGTCGATCCTGTTGATCGGTTTCTGCGTGTTGCTCGTGATCGTGCGATGGACGCTGCGCGATTCGCGGGCGTCGTCTGCGGTCCTGTTCTACGTCGGGCAGCCGATTGTCATTTCGGGCCTGCTGGCGATCGCCGCGTTGGGCGCGCGGCGCGTTCGACGTCGACGGCTTGCCATCGGGGCGTCGGTCGCGGCGCTCGCGTTTGCTGCCGTCTGGGCGGCACAGTCGTTTCGATTCGGCGGTCATCCCGTTCCATCGGATGCGCATCGCGTCGTCGTCTGGAACGTGATGAGCGGTCGGTTCGGCTGGGAGCGTGTGTACGAGACGCTGGAATCGCTGGACGCCGACGTGATCGTCATGGTGGAGGCGTGGGAGGACGAAACGCAGCGCGATGCGCTTCGTAGCCGGTATCTGGAAGGGTACTCGGCGACGAGCGAACATGCGGGCCTGGTGATTTTTTCGCGATCGGGGCTCTCCCGTGTTGAATTCGATCGGCTTGCCGGCGGAGGGCGATATCTGCACGCCGAGGTGCTCGTTGATGGAAACGCCCTGGGCGTTCTAGCCGTAGACGTGGAAAGTGATCCGAGGCGATTTCGGAAGTACCCGCTTGTGCAATTGGCGGTCGTTGCGCAACGGTATCGGAATGGACCTTTGCTGATCGCGGGCGATTTCAATACGCCGCCGGACTCGATGCACTTTGCAGCGATGCGGTCGGATCTGCGGAATGGGTTCGAGATGTCGGGAGGTGGTTACGCACCAACGTGGCCGTCATTTGCCCCGGTGATTGCCCTGGACCAGATCTGGGTGAACGCGCAGATTGACGCGTATCGCTGCTGGGGCGATTGGACGCTGTGTTCGGACCATCGCCCGGTCATTGTTGAATTTGGAATCCGGGCCGGTATGCAGAATTAGAGTATCTTGCAATGGCCCATCGCGTCCGCACTCTGTGGCGCACGACGTGACCATTCGCAATTGCCTCGTGCTCGTGTGAATACCGTCGTCCCACGCAGAGGTGGCGCTACGCTCAGATGAAATCAGCTCTGGGTTGAAATGCAGAATGACTCATTGAATCCGCCACAGGGCTATTGCCTGTAACGAACCGGCTATTAGCCGGTTCCACACGATGAACGATTTCCATAACGTACTTGGTGATCGATTGCGACACAGCCCGGCTGTCTGCGACGAACCGGCGAGCCGCCGGTTCCACAGCATGGATTATTCGGATCATCACGGGTTTGCGGCGACGGTTGACGGCTCTTGTCGACACGGCGGCTGCATTCCACCAAGTCCCGACTGGGACGACATGAAAATAGCCCGGCCTTTTGAAGGCTGGGATTGCGACGAGATTTTTCCTGCGCATTGCCGTCCCGGAAGGACGGCGTGAGCCAGACGCGTGGCACTCATTCCATCCCTGCGGAGCGGAAATTGGTATTTGAAGCCGCGTGCCGCAGCGATTAATCGCTGGGCTATTCTCAATGGATCCCTCCGGGATCTTTCGGGGCGCACTATCCAACATTCAGAGTGTTATACGTCGTCGTCCCGCAAATCCGTGAAGCACCAATTATTTTTCCTGCATACCGGGGTTTCGGACCGATCGATGGCGCAGTCACGCATTTGTCGCCGGCGGTTCGAGGACGTTGGCGCGCATCGGTACGCGCTGAATGATCTTGGGTTTCCGACCGATGGAGAGCACGATCAACCACAGGACCAGTGCGCCGAGCAGTGTTCCGCCGTAGACGACGACGTTTCTGATTTGCTCGTGGAAGTCCGGCGCCCATTTGATCAATGCAAAGTTGAGCAGGTCCGTGCATAGCAGACCGACGATCGCGACGACGAAGGCATAGGGCATCTGCGTCCAGACGTGTCGGCCGAGATCGCATTCGGAGGCAATCGACGACATGACGGTCGTGTCGCTGATGGGTGAACAGTGATCGCCGAAGACGGCGCCCGTGAGCACGGCGCCGATCGTTGCGTAGAACAGCGGCAGGGCGTCGGCTTCGGGCATATCGCCGTAAAGGCGGGCGGAGATCGCGACGACGACGGGGCAGAGAATGCCCATGGTTCCCCAGCTCGTTCCCGTTGCAAATGAAACGATGGCGGCGGCGATGAACGTGACTGTCGGCAACAGCGTCAAATCGAATTGACCGTTCTGCTCCATGACGCCGAGGACATGCGCCGCGACTTTGCTGAGTTCGAGGTCTTCGCTGGCCTTT
>JAJDEC010000410.1 GCA_029259995.1 Phycisphaerae bacterium | reverse complement strand
TGGTTCACGATGAACGTAATCAAGACACGTGCGGTTCTCGCCGCATGTCTGCTACTGGTCACGACAGCAACGCTGAAAAGCCAGACGGACGAACCGAATCGTCGCCTTAAGGCCTCCAGGCCCGGCGCCTCCGTCTCCGTTATTCACAAGATGTTTCCGGATTTCGATGTCTACCATCTGTCGTATGAGGACTACGAAGAAAAACGCCTGTCTGACATCGTTGAGTTGAATGCAACACTCTACGAATTGACAGCGGATGAACGGACGCGAATCAGCTCGATGATCCAGAAATTCGACAAGGCGCCCACGGAACAGGAATCCGACAAAGTCGCCAGAGAAGAATTCCAGGAAATGATCAATCAACGGGCGTCCATCGCCCAGGCGTTGAGCAGCAAGTTCGATGTGGACAAGGCGGATTCCAAAATCGCGCAGGAATTCCTTGAATCGTCCGGCCTGATCAAGAATCAACCCGCAATCGCAAGATACGAGGCGGCACGAAGTCAATCCGTTCAACAGGTTCACGGCGCCATTGAAGCAATGATTGGCCCGGCACGCGTCGAAGAAGCCTACTCCCAATGGGACTATCGACTGATGCAGGCGCGCCAGCGCGTCGCGATCAAGTCCCTGGTAGACACACTCGGCCGTCCTGAAGACCTCGGACAACGGGCCGTTCAAGCTCCGAGAGTGGCCGCGCCATCGAAGTCGAAACCGACAGCGATGCGTCAGAATCGACCCCAGAAAATGACGCCCGCGGGTCGCCGTCCTCCATCACGGACCCAGTCAAACCCCGCCGCGAACAAACGGGAAGCCCGAAAGTCAAAGGACGATAATTCGAAATCGAAAGCGTCAAAACGGACGACGAAGCCCAACCGCAAATCCCGGCAATCCAGCAAGGCACCCAAACCGGTTCCCCTCGACAAATGGGAACAATACGTACGGGATTTCCTGCGAGACTACGAATGCACGCCCGAACAGACGCATTCGGCACTCTCCATCCTGGGCGAACTCAAGGACCGTGCAACTTCGCTTGAGGCCGCCAACAAGAAACGGCTGGACGCCGCCAATGACATCAAGGATCGACGGGAGCGACAGAAACGGATCGACGCGATCAACGCACCGATCGATCGACTCTTCGATCAACTGAAACGGCGACTGGAGGGCCTGCTGACGACGCATCAGCGAGCGATCAAGAATGCGGCCAGCGCCAAGACAGGCCGAAGATCCGGTAAGCGATAAGTAAGTACTGGGAATGATTCATCGTGTGGAACCGGCCAATACCCGGTTCGCCACCGGCGAGACGTCTCTGCAACACTTGACGAATGATTCTGCGGGGCAACGTACTTTTGTGCCTGACAAATTCGAGTCGGTCAGAATTCAGGGAGCGCGGGCGTCCCGCCCTCCTGTCGAATGCCAGTCGCGCGGGCGAGACGTCCGCACTCCCCGCATTCAAAATCGCGAGGAAAAGCAAGGCGCTTCACCAGCGGCCGTAGCGGAGCGGCACCGACGTCGCCGAGTTGATTCGTGAACAGTCATTCGTAGAATCCGATTCTGATGGTATGCGTTTGCATCGGACTGTTCCGACGCGGATCGCAACCGGGCGAGCATTCGTAATAAAGGGACAGCCATGTCAGTCTCAATTCATACGCTTCTCGCAATCGGTCTTCTTGCAACCGCAAAGCCGTCGGCATTTGCCGACGATCCCCCGAAACAGCCCCCTGCCGCCGCCGTCTCGAACGACGCCGCCGATTTGGCGACTGCCGCTCGGCATCGACAACTCTGGGAACAGTTTCGATACCTGGGCCCGGCGGAACGCGGCGACATCTGCGTTACCCCCTGCGTCCAGGAACTGACGGAACTCTACGAACTCGACGCGACTCAAACGAACCTCGTTCGTGCGGAGATCGAGACCATCGCGTCCGAACGGCGTGCGTCCATGGGTTCACTCGGGATTGAATACAACAACCTCTCAAACAGCGCCGCAGAAATATGGTGGAACTACCGCCAGGCGGCGATTCAGGACGAAGAATCGCCGCGCCCGAGTTTCAAAGACGATGCGGCCTATCAGCAGTCGCTCGCGCGAATGTCGGAAATCGAGGCGCAGTTCCCCATTGACTGGGATGGCGCCCTGACGCGCGTCGAAACACTTCTCCCCCCGAATCAGGCATCCAGGGGAAGAGTCCGAGTTCATATCAGTCGCATCGAACGGGCGGCACGCCAGGCGCAGATCGTCGCCCGTCGCGGCGCGACCGCATCAATGCAGGAGGCAATCGAGGCCGCCGACGCCGTGACAGTCGCGAACGAGGCAATGCGTCACGTCATCGTCCAGGAAGCGCTGAACCACGCAGCCCGTGAGGTCGACGCAAACAGAATGCCACCCGAAATCAAGAAGGAAATCCGATCCGTCATTCGCAACGCACAGAAAAAAATCAGCGACGATCAGAACGCCGCCAGCACCACGAACAATCCGATCGCCCGGCAATTCGATCGTTGGGAAGCGCACACGCGGGATTTCATCATGAAATACAAGCTGAACGCGTCGCAACAGGCGGCCGCCATTTCGATGATGACCGAGCTTCGCGACCGCGCCGAAAATCTGAACCGATCAATCATGATCAAGACGTCGAAAGACGCCAGATCCGTGACGCTGAAGGACCGACAGGCGATCGATGCTCGAATTGAGCGATTGTTCGATCAATTGAACCGACGGCTCGAGAGCATCCTGACTGTTGAACAAAGGCGATCCGTTCCTCAGGTTCCGACGGCGGAGGCCAGGTCCACTCCGAAACGCTGACACGCCTCGATCCGTTGTGATGCGTCTTCGTCGACGAATTGCCACTTCTCGTCTCAGCCTGGTGCCGAGCGTCGATCACGGACCGACTTGCTCGGAATCGGTCGGGCATTGAGAAATCTGGCGCCGAATCGTTCCGAACCAACCCGTTCCTTGCCCCCGCAAGCCGCTCTCACTACGAATTGACACCCAGATCAACACTATTGCGTCTCGACACAATGGTCCATTGGGGCCAGAATGCCGGATTCGACAGTGGGAGGTGCGAAATTCGTGATTAAGTACGAAACGCTTGAATCGCTTGCGAATGAGAAGAACTGGGGAGACTTGGAGTCGGAATGGCTCCAGGCGATCGGCGACCCGTCGGCCATGCCCGATCAGTTGCTGCCGATCATCGACAAAGTCGTCGATTCCGGGGAGGGAAAACTCGCCGAATCGATGGGCTGGGCCTGGCTCTCCTCGATGAAGGAAAAACACTCGCCGCATGATGCATTGCGCCTCGGCCGCGGTCTGCTCTTGAGACTGCCGGACGGCGATCAGCTCCGCGACGAGATCCTGACACTCTACAAGGAAACGCACAAGGATCATCCGAAACTCGACGATTGGGTCGAGCGATCCGGACTCAAGGGCAACAACTCGGTTCGACGAGCCCTGCGTTTCCTCGATGTGGGCCTTCGCCTCGAAGAAGGCGGTTTCCTGGTCCACCGAACGGAAGACACTGCCGCGGAAATCGAGGAAGTGGATCTGCTGGAAGGCGAAGTCACGCTTCGTCTCGGCAAGCGTTCGCGAACATTGCCTATCAAGGAAGTCGTCAGCGACTTTCAGGCTGCCGATGCGAATGATTTCCACGTTCTCGAACAACTGCATCCCGAGCGGATCACGGACCTGATCGCGAATGATCCACTTTCGCTCGCCGAAGGCGTCGTTCGAACGCGCGATCAGCACAAGATTGATCGTGACGAATTCAAGCTCCTGCTCGTCCCCAAATACATCGACGCCAAGAAATGGACGGATCTCTGGACACGCATCCGATCCGGCGTTCGCAATTCGGCTCACTTCAGAGTCGAAGGACGCTCCCCCACGTTTCTGATATTCGATCCCGTTGGACAATCGCCCGAACAGGAGGCCGGCGCCGCCTTTGCCGACGCAGACACGCCGCGACAGTGGCTTGAAGTGCTTGAAGGATATTTGCGCGGCACAAAACAACGCGGTGGCGAAGTCAACCCCACGTTCGTCAAGAAAATTCAGGCAACGCTGAAACGCCAGATCGATCGATTCAACAAGCATGCCGAATCGGGAGACGCATTCGCGACAGCCCTGATCGTCGAGCGACTCGCACAGGAAGGTCTGCCGATCGAGGACAACGTCAAACAGGCTGCCGTCGACATGCTTAAGAACGCAAAGGACCCCGTCGTCCTTGTCGCGTCTGTGCCCGATGCCCGACTCTGGTCGCTCGGCATCACCTGCGTCGAACAGGCATTTCCCGACACTTGGGCCGAAGTATTCGCGAAGCTTGTCTTGTTCGCTCCGGCCGGACAGACCGACGCGCTGGCGAAACAGGTGGAAAAGGCTGAAAAGGGCGAACTGCTCTGCCCCGTCGTCGAAGCGGCCATGGCCGATCCCGGACGATTCACGGATGCGTTCATGTGGCTCTGGAAGGGACCGACCGTCAAAGTCCAGCTGCCGCTCCCGCCGGCCCTGGAGATGTTTAATACGGCCCTGACGCTCTGCGGACCGGCTCGCCAGTCCGAAGGCAAGGCCGCGGGGCAGACCACGAATGAGATGCGCGCCCGCGTGCGGACCGGTCTCTCCGCAAGAAATTACGAGCCCTATGCCGCAGTGCTCAAGACGATCGATCTCCCCATGGCGAAGGCCCTTCGCCGACAGATCGAGCGGGCCGAAGGCCTCGGCCCCAGTGTGCAGAGCGAAATGCTCAATCGCCTCACAAAAGCATTCCCGGAGCTCTACGTCAAAGTCGAGAAGTCGATGTGGGAAGACGACGAATCTCTCTACTTCACACGAGCGGGTCTCAAGATACGCGAAGGCGAGCTCGACGAACTTGTCAACGTCAAGATGCGCGAGAACGCAAAGGCCATCGGCGAAGCGGCCGCACTCGGGGATCTCAGCGAAAACTCGGAGTACAAGTTCGCCCTGGAAGAGCGGGATCTGCTTCGAGCCCGAGTCGCTCAGATCAACAGCGAACTCGCCCTCGCCAAAATTCTCGATCCTGCCGCGGTTCCGACGGATCACGTATCCATCGGTCAGCGCGTCACGTTGCGAAACGTCAACAATGGCGAGAAGCGCGTGCTCATCATTCTGGGCGTCGGCGACTCCAATACGGAGACCGGAACTTACGCCTACCAGACGCCGTTGGCCATGCAACTGATGGGACTGAAGCGCAGCGAGACTGTCGAAATGTCGTTCGACGGCGAACCGGAACGAAAGTACGAAGTCGCCGAAATCGAAGTCGCCATCGAATAACGGCGCAGTCGCGTCGCTCCGATCACCTCCAGGAAAAGCAATCACAAAGGCCTGACGCAAGTCAGGCCTTTTCTCTTTCATTTGTCACGGAATTCTGGAACGCTTGTCCATAGGCGTGACGATTCCATCCTGCGTGGATTCACGGGCGGTGATCCCGCAGGGATCGATCGACAATAGCCCGCTGTTTCTAATGGCGGGAATCAAGACGTTTTCACAATTCATGTCGCGGATGGGACGGGATGAATCGCTGGTGATCAATCGCGCCGGCAGAAAACCGCACGATGGCGCATGCCGAGAGAGGTATTCTATTTGACGAGCGCGGCGCGTTGTTCTTCCGAGATGAGCCCGAAGAACTTCTCCTGCGACACGACCTGGTCCGTTGGCACCATCGTGATCACGTCCCAGGGACAGACTTGCGCACAAAGCTTGCAGCCGATGCATACCTGCAGATCGATGGTGCAGATTCCCATCGCGTATCCCGGATTCCGGGGATCTCGAATCTTGTCAATGCAGTCGACCGGACATACCGCGACACAGGCGTCACAGCCCGTGCACAGATCCTCATCGAGAATAGCAAGTTGTTTGGGGAGTTTCTTACCCATCGATCCACTCTAGCAGCGTTTGGAGGCGCTCCCGCCTCGACTCAGCCCAGCATCGTCACGCCATCGACCGAGACGTGTTTCCGATCATGTGTCCGGAAACCCATGGGCAATTCACTTCGCTTTTCGAGGATAGTTGACGGGCAGATTCTAGGCAAGTCCACGTCGGGATTTGCCCGGCGCCGGCCGCTTTCTCGTGATCAGCTCCGACGGAATCGAATCCGGGGACTTGGGCTCGGGATCGCCTTTGGATGCCGCCCGCTGCTTCCCGTTGGCAGATTCGGAATCTGCGTCCGCAGCCGAGCCCGATTTGCGTGCGGATCGAAGATCGCGCATCCGGGATACCGTCGCCGGTTCCTTGATGGCCTCTTTCTCGGCAGCCTTCGCGACATCCGCGGCAATGACCTCCGCGAGCTTTGATTCCACGTAGCCGGAGATTACCTCTTCGCAATTGACGATCACGGCCCCTTTCGCATCCATCTGACGCATCGCATGATCGCTGTCTGACTGCGACCAGTGACCGCAGCAATCCCGCACCACAACGACGCGCTGACTCCGCGCGAGCAGCCCCAGCGTGATCGATTTCACGGCATGCGTCGTCGCAACACCGAGGATCATCCAATACGAAGGTCGCAGGGCATTGATCAATCGATCCGCCTTCGGATTGGATAGAAAATCCGACTGGCGCTTCGTGAAAATAATCTGCTGGAACTTGGTGAACGGATCCGCCGGAAGATCAAACGTGTTGTCACCTTGCACAAAGAGCCTTCGCGGCATCAAGGTAAACGGCACTTTGCGCTGTCCACGCGTCCGATCGACGCAGACAGGCGGGATTCCTCGAGAATGCTCCGAAGCCCGATGGGCCTCAAGGCTCGACACGATCGGCACCTGCGCGTCCCGGCACCACGCCATGATCGCGCGGATTCGCGGCAGAATGATGTCGCGATTCGAAACTGGCAATGCCCCGCCCGGAAGCAGAAAATCACATTGCGTATTCAGATCGATCAACACCCGGGTATAGGCTGGCCGTCGCATTGTCATCGCAACCCCCAATTCGACGCGCAAATTTTGCGCGCAACATGCACTGGTCGCCGTCCGGCACAAGAAAGCAACTATGGTGTCGGCGTCTGGGAGGCTGATGGCATCCGCTTGGGAAACCGTTGGTGGAAACAGTGTGTCCCACCCCTGCGAGGTCAGCCATCCCGGGACGGACGACAATGATAGGCCCTCATTCGATGCATGACGAGGCGCTCTCGGGCAAAAATCCCGGATCCGACCTGTAAAAAGATTGAACTCGTCGTGAATTCACCCGGGCCGATAATTCCGACCTGACAACTACGCAAATGGCCGGAACATCTTGCAAATGCCCCCAAATCTCGCCAACCTTTCCATCAACCGATATGTCCTGCAGTTTGGCGCGCGTCGGGAATTGTTGAATTCCCGGCGACGCCGACTTGGAGTGCCGTGGATTCGCCCCCGAAAGATTTGTCCGCAATGTTCACCCACGAATGTCACAACAACGTCCGGCTTCGCCGCAGACTGCATGCCGTCGTCACAATCGTGGCGGGCCTCATGCTCGGCGCCTGTGAACGATCAGATTGGAATTGGGATTGGAATTGGTGGAAACAGCCGGATCGCCGAGTCGGTCCGACCACTCAACCCGAAGATGCGCCCAAGGGCGCGTCGGCCGTCGTCGACGCCGACACGCCCATTGAGTTTGTCCGAAAAAACCACGTCGTAACGAAGCCGAACACCATCGGTTCAGACAGCGTCCAGTGACGCGATCGTCTCACAACGACGACGACGCGGTTCGAACCAGCGCAGCGCATTCATCAACCGTTCGTCGTTTGTTTCACTTTGGAATATCGGACTTGCACCATCGAAGCGCGCAATCTTGAATCGATCACTCACGAAGCCGCCAACGCAGGACTCGACATTCCCGCCCAGAAACCACTCAAGTCGAGACCCTGAAGCTGTGCCAGGTATTCTGACAGCTCATTCTCGGAAAACGCTTCCAGAAACTCCTGCCGAGCCGAGCGGTTGAGTTCCATAATTCGCTCGATCAGATCGCGCTTGCTCATCCAGTCAATTCTCCGGCGGCGAAGAGTTTTGTTATCAAGACAAGTGGACAACGGCCGCATGGCCGCATCAAGGTATCGGCGCGACGCCTACACTGACTTTAGAGCGACACACGCCGATCCCGATGAATCGCGGGCTTGCCAACTGGATGCGATGCTTCAAAGATGCCGTCAGGATACAGAGCCCCAATGACAACGCAGCAAGACGACATCTCAACCCCCGAATCGAACGCCCCCGTACGCGATGCCGCGAGCACGCAGCCCGGCGCAATGGAAGTCAAGCGCCGTCGGGCCGTGAAGCACAAGGCCCGCGCACAGTTCGACAGTTGGGCCCATACCTACGATCGATCCATCGTTCAGCACCTGCTGTTTCAGCCGTCGTATCGATTGTTCATGCAGGAGCTCTATCGCTGGCGCAAAGACATGAGCGCCCCGTTTGACCTGCTGGATATCGGCGCAGGAACCGGCACATGGACGGCAATGGTTGCCGGCAGCCCATTGCCCTCCCGTCGCGTCGTCGGTCTCGATTATTCAAAGAACATGTGCCAGGCGGCCCATCGAAAAGCCGCAGAAGTCGGCGCCGGCGCCCCCGGCTTCATCAACGGCGACGCCGAACATCTGCCATTCGAAGACGGCAGCTTTGACGTCGTCACGTGCAGCAATTCTTTCCATCACTATCCCCATCAGCAAGCCGCGATTATCGAAATGCGGCGAATCCTGCGTCCGGAAGGTCGCTTGATGCTCATTGACGGATTCCGGGACAACGTCATCGGCTGGACTGTCTTCGACTTCTTCATCACGCGGGCCGAAAGCACACCCACGGCGAAAGTCTTTCACGCCCCCTGGTCGCAAATGCGTTCCTACTTTGAACATGCCGGGTTCAGGGAAGTTCGACAGCGAAAATCCGGCATCTGGGCCCCCATTTTCATCACGATGGGCGTCGTTTGATCCAGCATCAGATCACGCCGGTTCCAGTTAATTGTCGGACCAGCAGATTCGCCAACTGCGACGATTCAATGCCCCGGCTCGTGTCTCGGCGAAACGCATTTTTCTCGCATTTGCAGTGACCCTGCGGTAGGATAAATCCGCCTCGCACGCACGTCGGCCGAGATTCCACCCGGTGCCAAAAACCGAGGTGTCGCCCATCCCACACAGTTCGCCGCTGTGCCGGCGCCGAAAATCGTGCGGCACGGATGACGATTGCATGACACCGCCCTCTGCACAACGAGAGAAAATCGCGCCGCCGGATGCCGAAAGTCGCGTGTCCGACCTCCGCGCCGTCCTGCGCCTGAGTCGCGAACTCGGCGCATCCACGGAACTCATGCCGTTGCTCCAGAAAGTCGAATCGGCCGCCCTCGATGTGATCGGCTGCGAACGCGCGACTGTCTTCATCTTCGACAGTGACGCCAATGAGCTCTACAGCAGCGTCGCCACCGGCGTGGAGACGATTCGATTCAGCGCCGATCACGGGATCGCGGGCGAAGTCGTTCGAACCGGCGAAGTCATCCACGTCCCCGACGCCTACGCCGACGAGCGCTT
>JAJDEC010000409.1 GCA_029259995.1 Phycisphaerae bacterium | reverse complement strand
TTGCCTTCGGAATGATCCGCGGCGCAGTACTTTCACGATTTCTCGCCGGCGGCAACGATGGATCCGCAGTGGCGTTGACGACAACAGGCGCAGATTAGCCGCCGCAGCAATATCAGGAACGACTCTACTTCATCGCCGTCGTTTCCCATCAGCAATATTCGATGACGTGTCACGAATGCGAACCGCAATGTTGCGTGGGGCCCGACGCAGACGGCGAACGCCTCCGTGGAACGGCCTATGGTATGGCGAATTGCAAGGGCACTTGCGACGCTGCGAAATGGCTCTTGCCATACACTTAGCGACCGAGGAATTCGCCGACCGTGTTCAACGGCGCGAGCTGGTCACAGAGAATCTTGAACGTCGCGAGAATCGGTACCGCCAGAAGCGCCCCGGGAATCCCCCACAACCAACCCCAGAAGATCAGGGCCAGGAATACAACCACAGGATTGAGGCGCAAGCGCTTTCCAATAACCATGGGAGTTACAAGCGTGCCCTCGATCGTCGTCAGGGCGTAGTAGACGGCCATGACGGCCAGTGGATATCCAACGGACTCACTCTCAATGAATGCGACGAGCCCGACGACGACGACACCCGTGATGGCGCCGAGATACGGCACAAAATTCAGCATGAACGCCATCACTGCCCACAGCGCCGCGTTCGGTACCCCCAGCAGCATCATCGCGAAGCCGACGGCCGCCGCCAGCCCGGCGTTGATGATCGTCACTGAAAAGATATAGACGGCGATGTCGTCCTGAATCCGATGCACGATTTCGACCGCCTGCATCTTGTCGCGAAACTTGGGAATCACATGGACGAGTTTGCGGAGGAACAAGTCGCCCGACGCGAGCAGAAAGAACACGAAGGCGGCAGTGAGAAACAACATCATCAAGGCGCCCTGCGTCTGCCCGAGCAAGTAGGCAAGAAGCCCGCCTTCTTTGACTTGAACCTCCGGATTGTATTCGTCATTACCAACCTTTGCGACGTTCTCGACGGCGTCGGAGACCTCTTTGACCTTCTTGATCGGCTTTTCAAAGCTGCGAAGTCTCCGCTCAACAGTCCGCATGCTCTTCGGAATCTCGTTGATCCACGTCGCAGCGGGCGTAGACAAGGCATACGACCCACCGACGAGGACGATGGACAGAACAATCAGCGTCATGCCGGCCCCGACGCCATCCGGAATGCCGCGGCGGGAAAGAAATCGCACAGGCGGCCGCAACATCAGACTTAGCAGAATCGCCAGCACAAGCGGAATGAAAATCGTCCGACCGACGTACAGCGTATGGAATGATGCAATAAGGAACAATCCCGTCAGTGCGACTGATCGAATGTCGATCGGTCCCCGCAGGAAGGAGGAATGTGATGACTTGTCAGATTCACGCACAACCCCGGCGGATTCGGAATCGCCGGGCGTCGCCTCTCCCGCAACCTTGGCGTTCGAGGGCTCCGCGGCAGCGGCTTCACCCGCGCTCCCGTTCTTCTCCAGCGACGGTCTTTCGCTCGCTCCGGATGAATTCGTCATGCTTGATCGCTTCCATCAATGGGATTCGGATCCTGATAGATGACAATTAAACATGACGCAATTAACAGCGGGCATTTATTCGAATTAAGGAATCGCTCATCCGGCTGTTTCGCGCCCACAATCCGCGACGGACCGGGGGAACATCGGTTGGCGGCTCCGATGCGACGCCGGCAAGCCGCTGCATCGACGTGCCGGCAAATCATGACCTCACGGATTGGGGATTGCTCGCACATCGCGCAAATCAGAATCGGGGACGAACGCATTACCGCGTCACTCGCCCTGTCGATCGATCGTGCGACCGCGTCCCGTTTTCGCACTCCATAACAGACCAATCCTGACGGGTCGACAAGAAAATATCGAAGAAAAAAAATTAAGCGGCAGCCGAGTCCGCTTGCGCCAACGTCCTATCAATAGAGGGCGAGAATTGCATTACCTGTCGATCATCAATGATGACGAAGAGTTGACCAAGTGTCGATTTCCTGACATCGCCTTTGGGCGACTATCTCGTATTTGAACTTGACTTGATACAATTATCTTCCGCACTTGGATTGCCATCGGCACAAGCATCTACGGTTCGATCGATCTACTGAATTTGAATCACGGCGGCCCGGCGGCTCATCTTGCCTGCCGTGGATCGATGGTCGCTTTTAAGGCAAGTAAGGCACTCTTGGAGCCACGCGATCGCGGGGTCGGCATTCGCCGTACTCGCCGATCGTCCTGTCGAATTTGAATAAACTAAGGATAAGGAGGTGCATTATGACGCGAAGGTTCATGGCGAGCGCATGTGTTGTCGTATGTTTCAGTCTGTCGGGGGCCGCAGCGAAAGAGGCCATGGCCGACGATCCACCGGAGTCGCTCACGAGCCAGTTTCTCGGCAACGAGAATCAAAGATCCGGTGTGTCCTTCGTCCTGCAGCAATCATCGCCGCTATTCGGTGGTCGCGAATACTACATCTCCGGGGATGGCCGGATTGTGATCGTGGACATACAGAGAAACGAACAATCTGACATCGTCGAACGACGATTCGAGTTCGAAGGATTGTCCGAGCAGACGACGGCGCTGATCGAAGGACTCCGCCAGGCAGACCTTCTCAATGTTCCCGTTGAACAGGTCGGCGTTCCGGGCCCGACATGCACGACACCTCCGCTGTTCATTGTCCGCAACGCAGCTGGTGAAGTTCGATCGTTGCCCCAGATCAAAGGCGCGCCGACCAAGGCGTACGAAGACGTCATGCTCGCCGTGGCGGCCCTCGCAAATCTCACGCTGGAGAAAGAGCCGGTCTACCAAGGCGCGTATGACAAGGCGTTCGTCCCGCGGAATTTCGAATGGACATCGCCGATTCTCATGCCGGGCAAGAACATCCGATGGGCGCCGAGGGCCACGGCCGCGGATATCCAGAAAGCCGAACAGGAATACCTGAAGAAAGTTGAGATTCAACTCAAGCTGATTGACGAGGCGCGAGCGAAGTCTAAGGCCGGCCAGGAACAGCCGGAGAAAAAACAAACGCCGGATGACGACTCTCCGCCGAAGGACAAGAAACCCGAACAATAAAAGTAAAAGTAATTCTATGGTCTGAATATAAATCAACGTTCTCGAATCGAGAACTGAAGGAAATCTAGGATGAGAAAAGAAACCCCAAAACACAACAAACAGCCGCGTCGTTCTCGAGTCTTGCAGAGACTCGCCATCCTGACGATCTGCGCGCTGTCAGTCCCAACGGCCTCTGCATACAACTTTACATTCTTCGGTGGCCGACTAGGTCGCCCCGGCGTCACGACCGGCGCGGCAGGCGCCGCCGATTTTCTGAATTCCTGGAGCCGCCCCGACAACGGCACGATTACCTGGTGGCTGGATCGCGGAACTTTGCCGCTCGGCAGTTGCGACGCCGCCTGTTTCGCAACGCTCAGGGGGCTTGTGCAGCCCGAACTCGACAAATGGGCACTGTGGCTGCGCATCGGTTTCAGCGAAGCCCCCAACATGGCAGCCGCAGATGTCATCATCCGTTTCACGAACATTCCCGCCGGCGGAGCGGATGCAAACCGGCTCACTTTTGCCGGTACGACCTTACAGACCGCGCTGATTCGAATCGATCCCGCCTCACACGCGGACTGGAGTGTTCCAGCCGCGCGATCCCGATTCTGCTATTACATTCTCCACGAATGGGGTCACGTTCTCGGGCTTGGTGATCTCTATATGACAAATCACGGCAACGCGACTTTCGAAGGCGAGGACTTCTGCGACCATGGACTCCCATCCGGCCCGTTGCCGGATCCGCGTACCAAGGCCGACAACGTCATGGAAACATTCGGCGTCAAAACGCTCGACAATGACTGTATCCACGGCGCCGAATGGCTCTGGGGTTGTGCCGGCAGCAACGCGATTGTGACCGGTGAACTTGCAACACGCACGGGATCCAACAACGCGAATACCGCCGCCGCACATCATGGTCTGACGCAGACACCAAAAACGTGGACCTATCGCGGAAGCGTTGCCGCATTTGTCACAGTGCCGAAAGTCACGCTCTACTTTGCGGGCATTCAGGCGGCTCGGGATGTCGGCCCGGGCGCATGGACGCCGACGATCTTCCCGGATCGCGTTGAATTCGATCACGCCGGGCCCTATGAGGGCAACTTCAAGTTTGAGCTCGACTGCGATCAGGGTCCCGAGCGATTCGGAGATGCGTTCGTAAGGGGCGCTTCGTCGACCAGCTTTACGGCGGTTCCGGCTGGCGGCGGCCCGCAGCTGTTCCCGTTCGATCAGGTATATGGCGCAGACTGCGTCGAACTCCACTACCTGATTACCTGCGTCAATGAAACCGCCTCGCCCGTTTCCGTCCTGAATATGGACTTTCTGGCGGGCGGCCCCGTGACGATCGATCCGTCCACGGTGTACGCCCCCGCATGCTTGGCTCCGTCGGTCCCGACAAACGGCATGAATACCAGCAGTATCACGATTGATTGGGGTGCGCCATGCATTCCACCAGGTGCGACGGTCTCATTCATCGCGAGAAGCGCCAGCTCGGCGACGCCTTTGACGTACTTGAATGGATCCTGGACTGACGGTGGCACGGGGGGCGGCCCCCTGTTGCCGGAAGACACCGTCGTCGATTGTTTTACCGAGCGACTTCCCAACGGCGGGTATTGGACAGTGCGCAAACGCACACGATACGTGCCGCTCAACCTGTTCTACGGCCCCTGGTTCCATCCGGCCGGCGACTGCTGGTATCGATGGTGCTGCTACACGGGCCTGGATTGTTATTACCGACTTGAGCTCTATGTCTACAAGAGCGTGTTCGGGCGATTCTTCGCCCTGCGACGTTGTGTACCCCTGACCGGCTGGAAGAAGTTCGGCACACTCCCGCCAGGTTGGTATCTCCAGCGACAGACCTATCCGCCTCAAGGTGTCGTGATCAACGGCCCGATCGGACCGCCACCGAACATTCCGATCGTCCTTCCGAACCTCCTGGCCGGCTCGGCCGGCTTCTCCGACGAGTCGCTCTTCTCGGATGATCGCGGCGACACCTATCGTCTTGGCGCCAATTTCGCGAGTGCATTCCAGAATGCGCGAAACGCGCTGGATGTCACGGCTCAGGGCATCGGCTTGCCGCCGCCACCGACGGTCAGCTTCATTCCGGCTGTAATGGAGATGGCGCCGCACTATTGTCTTGCGGCCGAGGCCATCCAACCGCTCATCGAAGAGTTGAACCTTGTTTCCATCGAGGTGCCCGATCCATTAATCGGGTTTATGCAGAATGACGTTCAAGTCATGCAGCAGTCGCTATTCCAGATCTGCGGTCAGATGCAGACCGGGCTCATTGCGGATCCGCTGCCCTTCCAGGAAATGTCATTGGCGATGAATGAGTTCAGTCAACACTTGATGCAACTCGCGCCTCAGGAACCCGAGTTCTTCGAGCGATTCGTCAATGCGTCGGAACATGCTCAGCTCCTGTCCGAAGGGTTTGCGTTGGCGGCCGGATTTGTCGGAGCGAACATGTACGACGGTTTCAACGATCTCAGCGAGCGCGATCAGTTCCTCTGGACGCAGGTAGCCAGATTCCCGAATGAACTCTATCAACTGGCCAAGGCGATGGATTCGCACGCGCGAATCCACATTCCGCTTGCGCCTCCATCGTTCCAGTCATGGCAGGCGGAAGACCAGGGCGAGGCTTTGGTAACCGTCGTGGACCGCAATCATGTCTACGACGGCGTGATTCTCGATCAGTACCGCGATCGCGTATCTGAGTTCGGCAACCTGATCATACGACGCCCGGATCGAGCGGACGGGAACATCGACGAAGCGCTGCCTTTGCGCGTCGCAGTCAAGTATCCGCGGCATCTCACCGCCGTCATCGACATTCCCGGCGGCGACGGACTCAATGTCCCGATGCCTCCGATGATCGCCGGCGACGTCAACGGTGACGATTGCATCGACTTTGCAGATGCCGATCAAGTGCAGTTCGACATGGGGCAAGGCGGTCCGTTGGCAGCGGAAGTGCCCTCGTCAGATGTCGACGGCGACGGCCAGGTGACGCCCAACGACCTGGCGATCGTACAGGGCAACATTGGGAATTGCGGTCAGTCGCTGACCGATTGCAACAACAATGGCATCGATGATCAGCAGGAAATCATCGACGGGTTCGACACTGACTGCAACGGGAACGGCATCCCGGATGGATGCGACATTCAATACGGATTCACAGAGGACCCCTGCGCACCCACGTGCGATTGCCCGGGTGACATGGATTCGAACGGTGTATTGAGCAGTCAGGACATTCAGGACTTCGTCGGTTGTGCACTTGGGTTCGACAACCCATTGGACACCTGTGATTGTGCCGACATGGATAACAGCGGCTCGTTCGATGTATTGTCGGATGTCGGGCTGTTTGTTGATCTGCTCTTGTCAGGTCAATCTTGCAACTGATTGATCGAACGAGAGCGTATTCGATTCGATGAACCACAGCAGGCGATCGGTCCGGGAAGCAGTTCCCGACGCCGATCGCCTGCTCTTTTTCTTGACCGGGAGGATCCGCGTGGCGTTTCCAACGATACGAGCAACTTTCTGATTGATCAGGCACGGCCTGACGCATGCGCCGTCGAGAAACATCCCATTCTGCCCGGAGGGAGGTCGATGAATCACGCCTGAAAGAAAAGCCTCGCAATCTTGATTGGATTCATGGTTTGACCACGCATGAGAACGCCAACACGAAACAGTCGAGCGGAGAATCGCACAGCGGCCCACGTGCTCGCCGCCAGAATCAACGCGGCAAGCGCAATGTCCCACCAGGGAACTTCGCCGGTCGCCACGCGAATCATCATCGCCGGCGCACTGAAGAAAGGGATCCAGCCGAGCGCACGAGCCAACCCGCTATTCGGAACATTCAGAAGCACCATCGACAGAACAAGCGGTACGACGGGCAGAAGCATGATGTACACGGAGTACTGCTGGCTCTCCTTCACGTTGTTGCCGAGGGAACCGAGTCC
Organism: Phycisphaerae bacterium; assembly: GCA_029259995.1. Taxonomy (GTDB): domain Bacteria; phylum Planctomycetota; class Phycisphaerae; order UBA1845; family UTPLA1; genus ECT2AJA-110-A. The sequence goes on along the minus strand of JAJDEC010000409.1, from coordinate 5,557 downwards.
GACGAGCAATGCCCCGTAAAAGACGAACCCGAGCAGGAAGAACGCCGCGGAAATGAACAGACCGGCGGGATTCCAGCCGAGTTGAAAATGCTGGCCGGCCAAGGCGAGCGTGATGAGCGGAATCGGCGCGGTCATGGCTACCCAGACGAACATCTGCAACAGTGCCGCCGCACTCAGCCCCAGCACTTTCCCCATCAAGAGCTCCTCGACGCGCACCATCGACAACAGCACTTCGATGACTTTGTTCTCTTTCTCCTCCGCAACGCCCGCCAGGAGGAAGCCGGCATTGATCAGCAGTGCCATGATCAGGATTCCGGCAATCCCGGCCGGCAACGCGAGACTCAGCGTTCTGGACAGAACGTCAACCTCGACGAATTCGCCGTTCGGACCGATCTCGTGCATGGCGATGGCACGGAATCCCCCGGGCGACTCGCGATCGCGAATCAGGGCCAGTTCCGAATCACTGAGCCCCGCACGCTGCATCACGCCGAGCCGCAGTCGTGATTGAACCTGCTTCGGGGCCCCGATGGCGCTGAAGAGTTTCCATTCGCGCGTGTAGCAGTCCATTTCACCTGAATCCAGAAAACCCGTTGGAACGACGACGATGATGTCGATGTCGCCCTGATCAAGGCTCGCCCGCGCGTCGGCAAGCGAATCGAATGACTTCGATTCGTCGGGCTTGATGTTCTCGAACATTGACTCAAGCTTCTTCGCCGCGGCTTCGAACTCCGCAGGGACAGTCGGCTCGTCTGTCGCTTTGTCGGCTTGCGCCGCCTCGAACTCCTTCGCGTATTCCAGTAATCCCGACTTGTCGACGACGCCGATCTTGGCGCTCAGGCCTTCGATCGCATACTTCGCCGTGCCCGCCGTCACGAGCATGATGAAGCCGGCATACATGCCGATGAACACCGGCAAACCGAATGTGACGATCAGATACGCCGGGCGCTTGACCGTGAAGAGAAACTCATACCAGGCGATCACGCGCGTCATTGAACATCCTCCGATGCCGCTTCCACGGGACCTCCGACAACGGACACAAAGACGTCTTCAATCGATCGAAGCCCCTCCGAGAGTTTCCGGACGCTCCGGCCCGCCGTCGCCATCTCCCGCATGAAATCTGAAATCGATTTCCCCTCCTTCAGGAAGACATTTTTGAGCTTGTCCGATTTCTCCACGCGAGCAACACATGCGAGTCCTTCCGGTTGCGCCTCCCAATCCACGCTCACTTGATAGTCCGTATGGGCGCGTCGAATTTCGTCGAGCGGTCCATACAACACGCGAGCTCCGCGATGCATCATCATCACGCGATCACAGAGCGCCTCCACTTCGGCCATCATGTGCGTGCAAAGGCACACCAACTTTCCCCGATCGCGATGTTCCAGAACGAGTTGTCGCACAAGGCGGACATTGACCGGGTCGAGGCCGCTGAACGGTTCGTCGAATATCAGGACATCCGGATCGTGCAGGACGCTCAACAGAATCTGAAGCTTCTGCGACATTCCCTTCGAGAGCGTGACGACTTTCTTCTTTGCATAGTCGACCAGATCGAATCGCTTGAGCAGTGGTGCGGCCCGCTCGCGCGTCTCGGCGCGCGTCATGCCTCGAAGCGCACCGATGTACTCGATCACATCGTTGAGCTTTCGTTTCTGATAGAGACCGCGCTCCTCGGGAAGATACGCAACGCGACGTCGAAACCCGTCGTCGCGATTGCCGTTGAGCGCACCGTCGACGCGAATCTCTCCTGCATCCGGACGGAATACATCGAGCAACATGCGAATGATCGTCGTCTTCCCAGCCCCGTTCGGACCGAGAACGCCGACAACTTCGCCGCCTTCTGCGGAAAACGACACACCGTCGACGGCCTGAATTCGCGTTGCACCCCCGCCGAATGCCTTGAACACGTGATTGAATTCGATTCGCGTCAATTCGATCTCCGGTCAACTTCTCATGGTTCTTTACCGTTAAACGTAGAGCGTATCGTCAGTTTTCGTGGCGACCAGCGGGGCGACGACTTTTGCGGATTCAGTTGCGCCCTGCGGATTTTCCATGTAGTCTTTTGCGGCAATGGCGGAGTCGGTTTTTCTTGCCAGCATACACGCAGGTCGCAGCCTGCTTGACCCGCGTTGATCGGCATGGCAATCTTCGCAAATGATCGTGGCGATCGGCCAGATCGGCCGTTAAGATCGCGGAATTCGTCTGGACGCGGTATTAGAAAAAGAACCGAGGACGTCAATTCACTCAATCCGCGAACGGCGGTTTGATCGACAACACACAAGTTCCGGCTCATGAAGATCGCATCTCGTATCAACACGCTAGTAACGACTTCGGTCATCATTACCGCCGTGTCAATCGGTGCGATTTTCTTCCTGGGGTTCCGCGCGATCATCAACCGACAGCAGGAAGAGAGCATTGAAAGGCAGGTCTACAGTGAATCCGGCCGCCTGACTTTGGCGCTCCGCGAACTCGACAATGACGTGCATCTGCTGGCAACGCTGCCACTGGTTCAGATCATCGGCGAAGAGTCAGTCGAATCGACATCGTCAGAACGAATGGAGGCGGCAAGATCGCAACTCTCTGACGTATTTACGGAGATGCTGCGATCAAAACCCTATTACGCACAGATTCGCCTGATTGGAATCGCGGATCATGGCAGAGAAATCGTTCGCGTGAACCGGGACGGCACTTCGCTCATCCGTGTTGCAGAAGGCGCCCTTCAGCAGAAATTCGATCGGACGTATTTTCAGAGCGCAATCGCGATGAAGCCGGGGCAGTTGTTTCTTTCGCCGATCAATCTCAACCGGGAGCGCGGCAAGCTGACCGAGCCGCATCAGCCGATGCTCCGAGCTGCGATCCGCGTCGACGCAAGGGCTCAGGCCCCGTTCGGCGCCGTCGTCATCAACCTGGATTTCGGTCGATTCATCGAGGCGCAATTCTCCCGATCAGAATCGAAGTACAGCTATTTCATCACAAACTCGTCGGGCGACTATCTGATGCACCCGGATCCGAAAATGACCTTCGGATTCGATCTCGGATCGCCCCACTTGATCCATGACGAATATCCGGACCTCGGCGTGCTGTATCAAACAGGAGTCGACACCGCAATGGCGCGTGTCGTCGATCCGGCAACAGATGTATCCCGGCTCGTCCACTTTCGAAAGGTCTACCTCTTCCCGGACAATCCCGATCGGTTTCTCTGCCTTGGAATCGCCGCGTCGCATCGGGATCTGTCCGCCGGCGCCATGTCCATTTCCCGGAATGCGATGTACGCAACATTGGTGCTCGTTTTCGTCATGCTCGTTGTCGCCATCATCGCAACCCGGCTCCTTGCACGGCCGTTGGAGAAAATCACGCTTGCCGCCCAGAGCCTGGCGCGGGGCGACGACGTGACACAGCTCCCTGTCGACCACTCGGGCGAGATCGGCGTCTTGGCACGGAGCTTCGATCAAATGGCGCTGTCCCTCAAGCGAAAGGAAGCCGAGCTGGTCGACGCAAACGAAAGACTCATCGCAACCAATGAGGACCTGGAGCATTTTGTGCACATCGCGGCCCATGATCTCCGTGAGCCCCTGCGCAAGCAGCGCAATTATTCGGATCTGCTCCAACTCGAATTTGCTGACGATATCAATAACGACGCCGCCGACTATCTCGACGCCATCTCCAGGTGCTCCACCCAGATGCAGGAGATGATCGACGCATTTCGCGAACTGACGAAACTCGGTTTTGGCAATCCCGTTCGCCAACCGACGTCCATGCGAACACTGATAGAATCCTGCCTGTCCAATGTGCAATCGGAATTGATGGAACGAAATGTCAGTGTCAGAGTAGACGAATTCCCGGATCGATTCGACGCGTATCCGACGTTGGTCCAGCAACTCTATGCTCACCTGATTCGCAACGCCCTCGATCACGTTCCGCAGAATGGATTTGAATTGCACATGACCGCAAAAGAAACGGCCGGCGGTTGGATCTTCGGCGTCAGAAACACGGGTTCCAGTATACCCGCGGGCCAGTGTAGTGAAGTTTTTCAGATTTTCAGAAAATCCGAAGCGAATCGCTCCGACGGCAAGGGTGTCGGATTGAGCATTTGCAGGAAGATCGTGGAACGACATCGGGGTACCATCTCCGTCGATTCCACGGAGAATGCCGTGACATTTGAATTCACATTGGGAGCCGCCGATGATCAAGCTCGCGAATGACAATGAGATCGTAATGGTCGACGACGACGAAATGGAACTTCGGCTCTTCGAACGATTCGTCACGAAGTCAGCACTGACCAACCACGTCATCACATTCGATTCGGGACAGGGATTTCTGAGCTATCTCGAGGAGATTGAACAGGCGATCAAGCCCATGCCGAGCCTGGTCCTGATGGATGTGCGAATGCCTGTTCTCGACGGTTTCGATGTCGTCAAACGGGTTCGCGAAGCACCGGTCTTCAAAACGCTGCCCATCATCATGATGTTTTCGAATTCCAACGAGGAATCAGATATTCAGCGGGCCAAGGAAGCTGGCGCCGACAGCTATCAGGTCAAGCCGTCAAACGGAATCGAGTACATTGAATTCCTGAATTCACTCGTTTGACCGGGGAGTCGCCACGGCCTGCCTACTCGAAGGCCCGAATGACGATCGTGTCGTTCTGACCGCCGAATCCGAAGGAATTGCTCAAACACGTCCGAACCGTCGCCGGCCGTTTCTTGTTGGGAATGTAGTCCAGATCGCAGAGCGGATCGGGATTCTCGTAATTCATCGTGGGCGGCAGGACCTGGTCTCGGATCGCCAGAATGCACGTAATCAACTCGCACGCCCCTGCGGCGGCAATCAGATGCCCCATCATGCTCTTGACGCTGCTGATCGGCACATTCGGCGCATGATCACCAAAGACACCACGAATGGCCTTGGTTTCAATCTTGTCGTTCTCCGCCGTGCCCGTGCCGTGCGCAGAAATGTAGTGAATTTCCTTCATGTCGACGCCCGCGTCTTCGATCGCCATTCGCATGGCGGCGATTCCACCACGGGCATCCTCGTGAATATCCGTGATGCGAAACGCATCCGCCGTGCTGCCGTATCCGACGATTTCCGCAAGAATTGTCGCGCCGCGCTTCTGCGCATGCGACAGTTCCTCCAGGATCAGCATGCCGGCGCCTTCACCCAGGACAAACCCGTCCCGCGTTCGATCGAACGGCCGGGAAGCCGTCGTCGGTGAATCATTCCGATTGCTCAGCGCCGTCAGCAGGTTGAAACCCGTAACGCCAAGCGGATGGATCATCGAATGGCAGCCGCCCGAAATCATCACGTCGGCATCACCGTAGCGAATCATGTGTGTCGCTTCGCCGATCGCCTGGGTACTGGCTGCGCACGCCGTCAGCGTATTGAAGCTCGGGCCTTCCAGTCGGAAGAGATTGCTGATGTGTCCGGCGGCCATGTTCGGATCCTGCTCGGATTCCGTCACATCCTGAAGACACGCCCCGGCCACTTCGGCCCATCGCTGCGTGTCGAGATCGTTCTTTTCGAAGTCCCATCCTTCGATGGCCGCTTTCGCAAAATTGTCGAAATCGAG
>JAJDEC010000408.1 GCA_029259995.1 Phycisphaerae bacterium | reverse complement strand
CGTCCCCCCTCTGCGGGGGACGACGGAATTCAAATAATCACGAGGCATATGCGAATGGTCACGTCGTCCGCCGCAGAGGGCAGTGGCTACGGGCGATCCATGACTGCTCATTAGTTCTCATTCGTCGCGTTTCGAGTGACGTGGAGTTGTTGGCGTCCACTTACCGCCGGTGCATGGCGGCAAGAACGCTTCGCGGCGCTTACTCCATCGCATTGATCAGCATCAGACCTGTGTTGTACGTCATGTGGCAGACGATCGAAGGCCACAGCGAACCGGTCGCCTCGCGCATGCATGTCCACGTGATCGCCATGAAGAAGATCGGTACGAGGGCGAAGAGCGCGCCGACGAGTTGAAAAGCGTGAATCGCCGTGAACCACACGCTGACGATCAGGATCGCCGCCGTGGGGCCGATGGAACGGCGAATCAGGGGATAGAGGAATCCGCGATAGTAAATCTCTTCCATCGGTGCGACGATGATCGCGAAGAATGCGAACAGGCTCAGACCGCCGCCCTGCATGAGTTGAAGGATGGGTACGTCGGTCTCTGTTTCCACGGCGCTTCTCGGAATGCCGTACATGAACGCGACGACCAGGGCCGCAATCAGGAATGCGAGCGTGACGGCGCGCATCGGTGGTTTTCCCAACGCAAGTCCGTCGGCCAGTGATCTGCCGTATCGGGCGCACATGAAGTACCAGCAGATGATCACGGCGAGACTGTTGGACAAAGCGACGGTGGGCAGCAACATCCAGGCCATCGATCCGATGTCGTTTGCTACGTCGAACGGGCTCTTGCCGTCGATCATAGCGCGAACGACGATGATCAGCCCTGCAAGCATCCCCAGAGATAGTTCGATCGCCCAGATGATTCCCACACCGATCAGCAAGTCGGACGTGCCCGGGCCTTTCTGCGGCGGATTGACGGGACGTGCATAGGGAATTGCAACGGGCAAGGCGGCGATTTCACGCGCGGGCCACGGCGCCGAATCCTCGGGCATCGGATGGTATCCATTGTTAAAGTCGATCATCTCTGCGTCCTTTCCTTTTGCAGCATCGTGATTCCTAGGCCCGAGTGGTGATAGCGGGATCGAACTGGCGGCGACCACCGTCGTCGAGTTGCACGAGAACGCCGTCGCGTGGATGAACGTCAATGATCCGGCCGCGGAACGTATGCCCGTCACTCTGTAACTGAACATGGGCGCCAATGTCGGCGCTGTGTGCCTGCCAATTCTCGATCAATCGAGATTCGTCTCGATGCATGAGATCTCGGAGCGCGCTGTCCAGGTTCGACAGCACTTGCCTGGCGACGCGATGGCGATCGATGGCGTCGCGGCTCAACATGTCCAGCGAAACGGCACGATGGCGGATCGACGCTTCGAAATGCCCGGATTGCTGAAGGCAGTTGATGCCGATGCCGATGACGACGGCTTCGCGATCGCTGTCGAGTCGGCGTGATTCGACGAGGATGCCCGCCAGCTTCCGATCGTTCACATAGACATCATTGGGCCAACGCAATGACGGCGTGACGTCGGTCGCGTCGATAATTCCGCGAACCACGGAAATTCCCGCCGACATCATCCATGCGGCAGGCGTTGTCGTGCCGATCGGTTCGATAAGGAGAACTGTAAGCGTGAGTCCCGCGCCGTTCGGGCATTGCCAGACGCGGCCAAGGCGACCGCGGCCACGCGTCTGTCGTTCGGCAATCAAGACGATACCGTCCGTATTGGCGGCGTCGGGCGTCGATTGATCCCGCGTGTAGACTTGTACGCCGTTCACACTTTCGCGCGTGTCGGCAAGCGCGGACGCATTGCCTTCCGCGATTCCCAGTGCGAGTGTGTTCGTACTGTCAACCTCGGGAAGGACGACGACTCGTCGGCCGACGCGATGCGTATCGAGCGCGCCGCCGATCGACTTGGCGCAGAGCAGGTGTTCCGGCCCGTCTGGCATTATCGCGCGTCCAGTCCGAGATCGAGCGCCCGGGCGGAATGCGTGATCGCGCCGACGGCGATTCGTTCGATACCCGTCTCCGCAATCTGTCGAATCGTCTCCAGCCTGGCCCCACCGCTGGCTTCCAGTTCGATCTTCCCACGCAGGCCGGCCGCGTCCCGGATGCGCACGGCCTCACGCAGGTCGTCGAACGCGAAATTGTCCAGCAGAATCACGTCGATGCCCACGACTTTCATCAATTCCGCGAGCTGCGCCAGATCGTCGCATTCGACTTCGACGAACGCGGGCTGCGAGGGCAAACGTTGGATGCCGTTCAGCAGCGACATGACAGCGTGCGCGAGTCGATCCGTCGGCACGCCGGCAATGTGATTGTCCTTGATCAGGACGGCGTCGTAGAGACCGGTTCGATGATTGTGACCGCCGCCGCAACGGACGGCGTACTTGTCGAGCGATCGAAATCCCGGGGTCGTTTTCCGCGTGTCGTAGATCTTCGCGTGCGTTTCGCCGACGGCGCGAACGAACTGGTGCGTCAACGTTGCAACGCCCGACATATGCTGAAGGAAGTTGAGTATCGTCCGTTCGGCGGCCAGCATCTGTCCGACGGAGCCGCTGAATTTCGCCACGCAATCCCCCGGTTCGACCGACGACAGGTCCGCATTCGGTTTGATCCACGACGTCGTGACGGCCGGCGCCAGAGATTGAAGCAACAGGGGCAGAATCGCGGCTCCACAGAAACGACCTGATTCGCGCGCCGTCAGTTCCCACGCCCCGATCACCTCGTAGGACGCCTCGTCCAGCAGCCGTGACGTCAGATCGCCGGTCGGGCCGAAGTCCTCCGAACGGGCCAACTCGATCAACTTCGCCAGATGATCCTGATCGAATGGAAACTCAACTCCCATGTGTATCGCCTCGACACGTGTTTCTGTTTGTCGCCGTGCGGCCAGGTCGACAGCGAGAGGCCGCGCATTCACTCAGACTCCCGGATATTATCACGATCGGGCGTTATCCGCCCGCCTGGAGACAACCGAATCGATGCCGCCTCAACCCGAATCGCGCCGATCGAGCGCAATACAACACCGGATCGCAGCGAAGACCGGATCGGTCGACGGACGAAAGCACTCCGGCGAGTCCGTGGCGATCAACCAGGTGCATTTCGGAGACAACCTGTCGTTCATGCAGTCGCTCCCGGAAGGATGCTGCGATCTGATCTACATCGATCCGCCGTTTGCCACTCAGAAACCCCGAACTGCGGCTGCGCGCGACCCGCAATCCAAAGACGCAGTCTTCGACGATCGCTGGGCCGGCGGCACGAAGGGTTTTCTCGCGTTTCTTCATCCGCGCCTGATCGAATGCCATCGGCTGCTGCCGGAAACGGGCACGCTCTACGTGCATCTCGACTATCGCGCGTCGGCCTATGCCCGCGTCATGCTGGATACGATCTTCGGCGAACGAAACCTGCTGAATGAAATCATCTGGCAGTATCGAACCGGCGGGGCGAGTCGCAAATGGTTCGCCCGCAAGCACGATACGATTCTCGCCTACGCGAAACGAATCGATCGGCATACGTTTCACGTTCAACGCGGCGGCGCGTATCGCACGGACGGTCTGAACAAGGACGAAGAAGGCCGTCCCTACAAGACGACAAAGAAGGGGCGGCTTTACTTCAGCGAGGCGGGCCCCATCATCAGCGACGTCTGGGATATTCCATTTCTTTCGACAGTTTCCAAAGAGCGGACCGGATGGCCGACGCAGAAACCGCTCGCGCTGCTGAATCGAATCGTGACGGCGAGCAGCAATTCCGGCGATGTTGTTGCGGATTTCTTCTGCGGAAGCGGCACGACGCTGGTCAGCGCGAAACAACTCGGCCGATCCTATCTGGGATGTGACGTGGGCAAGGATGCGGTCGACATCGCCAACGTACGACTCGCGAAAACGAAAGAAGCCGCGTCATCGGACGCGGCTTCGATTTAATTCGTCATTGAATGCCAGCGCCTACGGAAGCTCGATGTGGACGACGTTTCCTTCGGCATCAAACACGTTCCATACCACCTGGACGCGATTGATTTCGGGGGCGTCGAACTGTCGATCCAGGATGCGCATCACGATCGTGCATCCGGGGACGAATTGAAACGGCGTGACATTGCCGTCATTCGTCCTGTCGAGTCGATATTCAGGCGACTGGCCGAGCCCCAGATTGCAGACGGTGCCCTGGATGCGTGCTGAAGTGACGGCCTTTCCGATTTCCTGAATCTGAGGAATGTCGAAGAATCGAAATGCCTCCTGCGTGCAGGCCTGTGTCGGAATTGCACATTCAAAATTCGGGTCGTCCGTCGCAAACACGACGAACTCGGGAATCGGAATATTCGGATCCTGATCGTCATTGCGTATGTCGAAGATCGGACCCGTGAAGTTGTCCGCTTCGCCCGAGAGGTTGGGCGGATAGAACACGGCCACGCCTTGTACGTCGCCGGCTGTCTTCGCCAGAAGCCGCGTTCCGCGCGTGAGTCGGATGGGTACGCAACCCAGTGTCGCCGTCGTGCCGATTGGTGATCCCGGAGGAATGATGTCCCGATAGCCGGCGGCGATATAGTCGAGAATCGTGTCGTCATCCTGAACGAATCCGCCGTCGCCTGCAGTCACGACAAACAGCGCACGTTGCCTGGCCGGGAATGGTGCTGAATTGGCGACGCCGTAGCTGAAGGTGCGAAGACCGACGGGAATCTGATCAAGGAATTCGTAGACATCAACAGCGCCATTGTCGTTGCCGCCGCCGCCAACGCCGCCGCCCGTTACCGGGACGCCTGGAAACGTTGTGTTGAACTGGCCTGCGAGATAGGGACTGATGTTTCCACAACCAATGATCGAAGTGGTCAACAAGCCAAGCAGTGCGAGTTTCAATTGGGAAAATCGGCGCAAGTCGTTGCCTGAGAACATACGCATTAGATGTTGCCTCCTAGCGGGTATAGCGAGCGTCAGGCAGAAAGTCGAATTCGTTGCGTTCTTTCATACCCCCCACGCGAAGGCCGATTATATCTCTTTCACTCGTCCAACGGTACCCCGCGGACCGCCAAGTTCGGTCTTTGCGAGCCTTCTTGCCGTCGGCACAGAGACTATCGTTCCGGCGTGTGGAGC
>JAJDEC010000407.1 GCA_029259995.1 Phycisphaerae bacterium | reverse complement strand
GACGATGCCGAGCGTGACGGATCTGGAAAGCGAGTGGGGCGAGCCCATCGCCATGACGTGATCGCCGATCGTCAGATCGTCGGAGCTGCCGAATCGAGCCACGGGCAGCGGCGTGGCCGGGCTTTTCAGTTCCGAAAGATTAAGCTTGATGACTGCGAGATCCGTGAGCGGATCTTCGCCGATCATTTCGGCGGAGATCTCCTGCTTGTCGGAGAGCGTGCAGCGGAATTTCTTGCCTTTGTTCGTGACATGTTGGTTTGTCACCACGTAGCCATCGGCGCTGATGATGGTCCCACTGCCGGTTGCAGCGCCTTTGCGCTCCTTGCCGCCCCAATAGCTGACAGTCGACACGTGGATGTTCACGAGGGCCGGAAAGACCTGGTCGCGCGCGAGCTCGATCATCTGGCGCAGGTCTTCACGAAGACGCCCCGCATGTTCAAGTTGTTCGTCCGTCGGTGGCGCGGCACGAACGTCGTCAGGCGTCAATGTGAGCAGGGCGAGGAAGGCAATGCAGAGGATTCGGAACGTGTCGTGGACACGGCCCGGGCGTGTGTGGGTCGTCATTTGAGCTCCTTGACGGCGATCAAGCTGCGATTCTGGCCTCGATGATTGTGTTTCTGAGGACGCGTCAGTTTCCGCGAATCGTTATCGGTACGCAAGTTGCGATGCAGTCTGGGCTGGCCTGTCGATCTAACAACGGACCGGCTCAGCCGTGTTTTCAAGTGGAGAGGGCGGTTTTTCAGGAATCCGGGGCGGCTCGCGTGAGAAAGCGTTGAGTCTCGCCGATAGGATAGGTAGGCTTGGCAAGTTGATTCTCCGACCCAAATCAGGCAAGGACTCGTTCGTGGGTAGCAGACGATTTTCAAAACTTGTGACTTCCGCGACAGCGACGCTTCTGCTCGTCGTCGGTGCAGGATGCCAGGAGGATGAATCGGGCGCATTGCGTTCGATCATTCCGGACAATCTCGTGCCCGGCGCGATCGATCCGTGTATGAAGGCAGAGGACGAGTCGCGTTTGATCGCGGAATTGCTCGATCTGGTGAATCAGGAACGGAGCAGGCGAAACCTGTCGATCCTCAAGCGAAATGACACGCTGGATCGAATCGCGGAGTTTTATGCATGTCGGCTGATCGATGGCGGGTTCTTCGCACATGAGGATCCGCACGACAGATCGCGGATCGATACGCGGGCCGGTGATTTCGGCTATGCCTTTCAGAAGATTGGGGAGAATCTCGGGGCCCGGCAATATTCCGTCGAACAAGTGATGCGGGAATGGATGAAGTCGCCGGGACATCGCGAGAACATCCTCGACCCGGATTTCAATGAAATCGGCCTGGCCGTTCGGCTTGGCGGAACGCATGGCGTCTACTGGGTTCAGGAATTCGGCAGACCTTTGACGGCGCGTCCCCTTTCGGACATGAGCGCCGGAGCAGCGGACTCGGACACGGACACGGCGACGATGGAAGAGATGAAGGAAACTCCTTCGGGCCCTGCGACGAGCCAGCCATCGGCGCAGACATTGCCCCGGGACGCCGAATCGACGATGTCGGATACGGCGCATCCCCATGACCTGTTCGCTGATGAGTGGGATGTGGTGCTGGCGCTGATCGACGCCAGCTGAATCACGGCGTTGCATCGGAGCCTCAGACTCGACGGCTGAATTTCAATTCAACACCGCCCCGGCTCCTGCAAAACCTGTCGATACCGAATGGACGCCAACGGCTGCGCTGCGCGAATGTTCAAAGATCCCCATCAAACCGAAAGCGGCGCGTAGCAACTTCCTCAGGACAAGTGACTTTCACGGGATTCACGCCGGGGGGCGAAGTCCGGCCATCGCTATTTCTGCGTGTCTCCAAATTTCGCCCAGAGTTTCGCTTCGGCCTGCTGGTATTTTTCCTGAGTCGTCTTGAGTTCGACGCGCAGCCGTTCAAGATCGGGATCGTCGATCGGAATGGTTCCGTTGTGGAGTTCGGCGAGGGCTTTCAACTGGGCCGTCGCGTCGTCGAGCCGCGTGGCGGCTTCTGAGAAACTGCGTGCCGCGTCGAGGATGGCCTGCTCGCGGATCTCGTTCGGATCGGGCGGGTTCAGCAATCGCCAGGGGTTTCGCAGCACGTATTTCACGCCGGTCTTGATGTGATCGCTCGACTCCTTGAAGTTGACCAGCATGCGATTGATGTTTTCTCGATTGAGCACGACGACGTCGCGTGTGGTCTTGGTCACGGAATTGAGATCTTCAAGCGACGCATTGATCTTGACGCCGGCGACGCGGAAATGCGACATCAGGCTGTCGGGCCGATCGGGATCCGTTTGCTCCGAGATATGCACACTGGTTTCCTCGACGTTGCTGAGCGTGCGCGTGATGGGGCCTTCTCCGCTTTCGAGAATGCGGGCGACGGATTCGAGGCTGCCGTTGACAGTGTCGATGGCGAAATGGAGCTTGGTCAGCAGGACGTCGGGCTCGCCGTCGTCAAACTGCTGACGGAGCGAACCCGTGACGGCGTTGATGTTGTCGGCGACACGCTGCACTTTGTCGATCAGTGTCCGGCCTTCGCCGGGTTTCATTTCGAGAGCGAGCGATGACGTCACGCTGTTGATGTCGTCGAGGGACGTGCCGATCTTCCCGAGCAAGGACTCCTCGGCATCGGGATCGAGCTGGAGCTTGATCTGCCAGAGGAGGCCCTTCGGGTTGTTCGCGTCGAGTTCATTCTGAACGGACGCCATGACGCCTGCAAAACCGGCAGGATCGGATCCGGCGATGATCCCGCCCGCGAAGCGCTCGGGACCCGTGCCGAGATCGAGTTTGATGAGCGCATCTCCTCCCAGAGCGGGTGCTTCGGGAACGGCGGCGCAGTCCTCCTGCAGCACGAGGTCTTCACGGATTTCGGCAACGACTTCGACGAAGAATCGTCGCTTCTCATCGACTTCCGACACGTCGGAGATCAGATCCGCCGTGACGACTTTTCCGACGGGCTGGCCGCCGACA
>JAJDEC010000406.1 GCA_029259995.1 Phycisphaerae bacterium | reverse complement strand
CAGGGGGATGAGTTTGAATTCAGGGTTCAGATGTTTGCCAATGTGACTGACGTCGGTATCTACGGCGCCAACACGACACTCACGGCGGACTACGGCGTTGCCCTGACGTCCTACGCCTTGAATCCTCCTGTGGCGGGTATTGCCACGCCGCCAAGCAATCAAGGCAGCTATGGTCCCGGCGAAATCGCCTCGAATTTCGGCGGTGCGACGTTTGCAGGGCCTGGGTACCTGGGAGAGAGAGTTCTCCTTGGCACACTGACGTTTACGGCCGTACCATACAGCCGCTCCGGATATACATACTTCGAAGGCTTCATATACGCACAGGTTGGCGTGGGACTGTGGGCCCAATCGAACGCTCAAGGGACCACAATCCGTTTCGGTCACGGCGCACCTGCGGATAGCACCCAGATTGGTGCCGGACGATCGCCTGTCATCCAATTCTACCCCGAGCCTGCGACAGCAGCGCTTCTTTTCTTCTCAGCGATGCCCCTGCTGCGACGCCGACGAAAATGGGCGTGAGCAATCGCGGTCGATTGAATGTCATTCTCAATATCGCAAATGTTTCGAACTGGCGATTGATATCCTGGAATCGCGCGACCGATGCCGGGGTCGATGACCCAACCTACGTCTTGATATCATTAATCTGAAATCTCAGATTTGAAATGTGGGATTTCAGATAGCTACCCGAACGCCCGCGGCAGCGCTGCGATCAGGTCCGTCGCGATCATCGACGTCAGCGTCGTCACGCGCGCCGTCAAGTCGCCCGCCAGGCCATGCACATGCGCGCCGAGCACGGCGGCGTCGAACGGCGGCATGCCCTGGCCGATCAGCGCCGCGATGATGCCCGTCAGCACGTCGCCGCTGCCGCCCGTCGCCATGCCGGGATTGCCTGTCTTGTTCGTGTAGATGCGCGAGCCGTCGCAGACGAGGGTGCCGGCGCCTTTGAGCAGGATCGTGCAGCCAGCGGCTGCCGTTTTCTTGTCAGCCGCCCCGCCGCTCTTGTTCGCTTCCGTCGAATTCTGCAGATTCGCCCTGCGGGCGGCGGCGACGACGATTTCCCGCCGGCGCGACTGGACATCCGCCGCCGTCGTGTTGCAGAGCCGCGCCATTTCGCCGGGATGCGGCGTCAGCATGAGGTTTGACCAGTTCGATTCCGGCGGCTTGTCGTCTTTCAAATCGAGCGTCGGCATGGCGTTGATGCCGTCGGCGTCGAGGACGATCGGGATATTGCGATTGACGGCGAACTCCGCGATGAGTTTGCGCCAGGCGTGATCGAAGCGCACGTTGCCGCGCCCGAGACCGGTGCCGGCGGCGATGACCGTCGGTCGCGCCGGATGGCCGAGCATGTGGGATTCGTCGATGGCCTGTATCGCCCGTGTGGGATCGAGCCGGCCGTTCGCGTCCTCGGGCAGCGGTATGGTTGTCGCACAGGGGCAGAGCGTTGCGACGGCCAGGTAGATCGACTCGGGGCAGGCGATCGTGACGAGACCGGCGCCGCTGCGGAGCGCGGCGTTGGCCGTCAGTGCGGGCGCGCCGATCATGCCGCGCGAACCGCCGATGATGAGGACGCGACCGAAGTTGCCTTTGTGTGCGTCGGGTTTGCGCGACGGGAGTTTGGGAATCGATGAAACGGTGTGCGGAGCGGGATTGCGCTGTGCGGGAGATGATGCGTCTTGTTTGGTGCTGTCGGAATGTTTCCTGGCCACGAGGTGCTTTCTTGTTCTCAGGTCCTGCGCGAATTGTCGGGTCGATGAGCCGAGCTACGGCAGACGTCGCAATTCATCATGAACTGAAGCGATTCGCAATCGCATTGCAATTCGCTTCCCCAGGGCATGCCCTGGGCCACGGGGGCGACACGTTGCGCAAGTTGTCGGGTCGATGACCCGACCTACGTTTCTTCGTCCGCCACGGAGGGCGGACGCTACATCGTTCGGACGCTACGGCTCGCCGATGCGATTGATCATCGATGCGGCGTAGCCGGCGCCGAAGCCGTTGTCTATATTCACGACTGTCACGCCGGGGGCGCAGGCATTGAGCATTGTGAGCAAGGGACCGATGCCGTTGAAGCTGGCGCCGTAGCCGACACTCGTTGGTACTGCGATCACGGGGGCGCTGACGAGTCCGCCGACGACGCTGGGCAGCGCGCCGTCCATGCCGGCGATGACGACGACAACGCGGGCGGCATGAAGCCGATGCGTCTGTGCAAGCAGGCGATGCACACCCGCCACGCCAACATCGACAATGATATCCGTCGATTGGTCGAGCATATCGCAGGTGACGCGGGCCTCTTCCAGAACCGGGAGATCGGAGGTGCCGGCGGCGACGATGGCGATGACGCCCTTCGATCGCGGCGATTCGGTTTTCTTCAGCGCGATGCAGCGGGCGGTTTCGTGATATTCGGCGTCGGGGAGGCGCTGACGCACGGCGTCGGCATGCGCGGCATCGGCGCGCGTCGCCAGAACGCGGTCACTTCGATCCGCCATGCGTTCGAAGATGTCGGCGACTTGCGCGGGCGTTTTTCCTTCGGCGTAGATGACTTCGGGGAAGTCGCAGCGCAATGAGCGATGATGATCGAGCGTTGCGAACGGCAGTGATTCGAACGGAAGCGTTCGCAGCGCCGACATGGCGTCGACCGGTTTGACGTGACCGGCGGCGATGTCGTCGATGAGTTTTCGGAGTCGGGATTCGTCCATCGAGGGAATTATATGGGGAGATGGCGGGCGAATGGGTGCCCCATCCATTCCGAATGGAAAGGTTGGGGAATTCGTGTCGACTTTGAGCATCGCTGCGGTACGCGGCAATCACAACTCGCGCCGGTTCCCCAACCTTTGCTAGTCGCAAAGGATGGGGCACCCGCCAATCGGGCCACCGATTCCATGGCACTCGATCCCTGATCCCCTGGAATCCTCGATCCCTATTCCGCCCGGCTATCTGCCGATCGTCGAATCGCCGTGTTCCGGGCAGATGAGTCGCAGGTAGCGGAAGTCGTAGATGCCGGTTCGATGGCCGTCGCCCCAGACGATGCTGATGGCGTAGTTTCCGACGAGCTTGGCGTCCTGAAAGGTCGTCGCCTGATCGATGTTGGCGGGCAGGACTGTCAACGATGCCCCCTTGGCCGTCGGCTTGGCGGCCGGCTTGGGCGCCTCGCGTTCGACGCGGCATTGCGCGCACGGGCACATCTTCCTCAGAAACCCGAGATCGAACTGGCTCTTGCGGCCGTCTTTCCATTCAATGGTCAGACCGGTCTTGCGATCGATATGAAGATCGACGGGTTTGAATTCGTCGGCCGCGAGCGGTTGATTGACTGCAAGATCGATGAGTTCGTCGTTGTTCATAGTCCGTCCAGCCGCCCCGTTTCCACGGCATCGTCGATGTGCTTCATGGCCGCCTGATATTGCTGGCTCGACCTGTCATCGGGATTGCATTGAACCAGATGCATGTGTCGATCGAGCCGGGCGCGAGTCGAATCCAGTAGTTGCCCCAGCATGCTTGCCGATTCCGCGGCGGTCCCTGTCCAGGGGCCACGCGATTCGCTGAGCAGCAAGATGTCGCTTTCCATGATAGCGTAATATTCGGAATGGAGCCTCATTCGGCAGGCAATTTCGGCGCCGACATCCGAGGCGAGAAATTCTTCGACCATCTCCGCGGACGCCTCGCCCTCGACGATCTGCTTGGACTCAATCGAAGGCAGCATCGACGAATCGCCGGGGCCGTGTTCCAGACCGAAGAGCTCTGCGGCGAAGCTGTGCGTATCTTCCATCAATTCGCGGATGGCCATGGCGATCTGTTCGCGCGTTCGAAATACGGTTCGTGGATCATGGATCGGCGGCAGGCAGAAGACCCGCGCATGCCACGGATAGGCGTGTCGGAAGCACGGCTCATTGTCCGTCTCGACGATCACGGTCGCGTCGGCGTCCTGCTGCGCGATGTCGCCGACGGCCTGGGCGAGGGTTTCGAAGACAACGCCGGGCTGCGTGACAATCCGCCGCGGATCGGTCACGACCGGGAGCGGCTGGCTGAGACGGAGGGCCGGCACCCCTTCTCGTTCGGTGTCCAGCCGCAGATAATAGGTATCGCGTCCCGAACGATGTTCGGCGAAACCGACGGCGACGGCTGTTTTCCCCGCATTGGGCGGGCCGGATATGTGGAGAATGGCGACAGACATGCTTCCTCGGCGTCGTTTGACAGTGCGAGCGTCAGATCGAACGCCACGCGGCGCAGACACTCCATTAAACGCCTGCTGATGGCCAAAATCCAGTCGCAGGCCTTATCGGGGCGACGCACCGTAACGCTTTGAAGGGCAACACCTTGAATCCGACACCCCCAATTGCGTCGAACGACGACTCCCAGCGTATCGCGATACTGGACGTTCGGCCAGCCGCTGAATTCGAAATGGGCCATCATCCGGAAGCCGTCAGCATCCCGTTGGAATCGATTCGGGATCGAATGCACGAACTCCCGTCGCCGGACACGGCAATGCTGATCGTCGATAGTTGTCGCGTTCGCGCGCGTTGGGCCGCGTCTCGATTGCGGGCTCGGGGTCGGATGGCGATTTCGACGGAAAGTCGGGAAGCGTGGATGCAGGCGAATTGCACATCGTCGGGGCGAAGCCGCAAGAGATTGTGGCGGCCTCATTCGCTGTTGAGCGAAACGGCTTTGCCCGCGATGCGCCGAATCTGGGGATCCCTTGAGGGTCGGCAAGGGCTGGATCTGGCGTGCGGATCAGGACGGGACGCGGTTGTGATGGCGGAGGCCGGATTGGATGTCGAAGCCTGGGATCACTTTGACGAGGCACTGGCGCGTTGTCGTTCACTTGCGAAACAGAACGATCTGGTCGTGACCACAAGGAACGTGAACGTTGAAAAAGCGGATGTGTTGGCGCCTGAATCGTACGACGTCATCGCATGTTTCAACTTTCTTCATCGTGAACTGATGCCGGCGATCGCGGCCGCCATTCGTCCCGGTGGATTCGTTGTCTATGAGACATTCACGATCGAGCAGCGAAGTCGATTCGGGAAGCCGCGGCGGGACGCCTTTCTGCTCGCTCCCGGGGAACTGGCATCCTTTTTTGAAGGCTGGGAGACGATTGCATATGATGAGCATCTTGCAGCACCACGCCGCTTTGTGGCGTCACTGGTTGCGCGAAGGCCGGAGGACGAATCTTGAACGAACTACCCGTCGCGGAAATCGCCGCCATTCCGTGTCCGCAATGCGACTATGATCTGCGCGGACAGTCGACCGCGCGATGCCCGGAATGCGGTTCAGACTTCGAGTCGTTCGAGGCGATGATCCGGGCATCCCAAAGCGCCAAGCGCATCTTCAATCTCGCAATGATGTGGCGGCAGCGGCTTGCCTATTTCACGTTCTTCTCGCTGGCTTTGATCATTGTTTCGATCTTCGCAAGTGAAGTCGGGCGATTCATGCCTCGATTCATCATGCCCGTCGTGCTCTGTCTCTGGCCGCTGTCCGGATTGCTGGCCATGATTCTCATGATACAAGTGATTCGCTGGCGGTTCAGCAGGATGATTCCGCAGCATCAGCGTGTCGAGTTGAGCAGTTCGATTCCCTGGCTGCTGTTCCTGTCGGCCCCCTTCATCATCACGGTCGTCATCGTGCTCGCAACTGCCGCGCGCCTAATCTGACATGCGCTCCCACTTTGATCTGCCGTCTGCGAACGATCGAAGCTGAATGATCTCGCGATTATCAGGCTTGGAAACACGTGCAGCCGCGCTCGGCTGAGCGCGGCTGCGGGTTCTGTCCAATCCAGGCATCAAACGTCGCCAGTTAGCTGCCGTTGTCGTTCGAATTCTGATTTTCGTTCGTGTTGGTACTTGTGTTGTCGTTCGCGTTGTCGCCGATGTCCGCCGGGAGATCGCCC
>JAJDEC010000405.1 GCA_029259995.1 Phycisphaerae bacterium | reverse complement strand
CGCCGTTCCGTGCCCGATCCATCACTGCGACGCGAACGCCGCGCCGAGCCCGTGATTCAAACCTGGCAACGCTCAGTGAATGAAGATCCAGCTCGATGATGACGCCCGCATCGTCGACGACAAAGGTGCGGTCGTTCGCCGCGTCGATCGTGATCGCGCGTACAGCATGCCGCATCGTCACGAGCGTCTGCGAGATGGATGATGAATCCGCAACAGCCCGATCCTGCACTGCGACATGACTGAGCCCGATCGCGCACAGAACGCAAACACGCAACATTGGTTGAATGCGGCAACAACTCGCGTTCATCGTTCGCCCCTTCATCGTCATTTCCTCACCGGCGACCACCTGCCTGTCACTTGCCGAATGCCGCTTGCGGAAAAAACTTCCGCGCCATGCTGGCACGCTGAATCTCGATTAGTAATTCCTTAGTCTTGTCTCCAATTCTGGACGCATCATTCATGCTTCTCGTCCAATAGGGGCTGCGCTTCAACACGGCCATGGCTTTGTCTCCGTCGCAACGTACGAGCGCGTACGCATGTGCGACTCGACGATAGGCCGTTCCCATATTTGTACCGCCCATATGGGTCTGCACCTTCTTTGTCGCTCTTTCGCCGCGCGCCGAGTTGGCGTGCCGTTCCATGAGTTGCAACACCTTGTCAGCCTCTTCGATCTCCCCGAGTTGAACACGCATCTGAACCACCAGTTCCACGAACTCGACGACCTGCGTGATGTTGCCGAAGTCAAAGAAGTTTCCGTTGAAATTCGTCAAGTACCCTTCAAGCCGTTCCAAATCCGAGCGCCCCTGTTCCTGAAGCCATGGGCCTGTCTCCAACGTCCACTTCGCCTGAACAAAATCTCGCTCGGAGTACATCAGCTTTTCGTAGCTCTTAAGTCTCTGTTCTTCGTTACGCGCGCCACGAAGATCCCTGCGGATTTCCGGGATCTTGCCTTCATGGTATTTCATTCGCTTTTGCGTCACATTGCCCGGCTTCGGCTTTTGTCTGCGTTGATCTTTTCTTTCTTGTGCCGTCGGAATCACGAGCTCGAACTCGTGCGTGAAGACCGGAGCGCCGCTCGACCCTGTGTAGAAACTGACCTTTGCCGGAATCTTGCCTGTGCGGCGCGTTGGCGCAAGTGCCTCTGCCTGCACCAGGTGATAATCCCAGTCACCTCCGACGAATTGATTACGGATGTGCGGAAACTCGCGAATCGTATTTGCCGACAGCGCCACCATTCCATCGTATTCCAGCCGCATCAGCCAGAATACCTCGTCAGGGCGGTCTCTGCTCTTTTCGGGATATTCGGCGCCACGAAAGTGCTTGTCCCAGATGGGAAAATCAACGCGCATGTGCACCTGGAGCCGCGCCATACCGCTCCGAAAATCCATTGTGTTTGATGCCGCCGTGAACACGACGCCCTTGGATTCGGCCCCTGCCGATAGTTCGCGCTTCGCATCTCCGACTTTCTTTCGCGGCGTCGAACTATCAAACACCTCGGCGAGAATCTTGAAGTCCCGAATGTCCGGCTCATTGCCGAGCCTGACCTTCACGTCCCACAAGTTGCTCGACTTGATTCCGGCAACAGGTTCGGGATCGGCCGTCCCGTCGGGGCCCACAATCGACCACTTAACGTCAAATGGCCGTTGGAAGTGTCGAGACGCGCGCACAAGGCATTTCAATTGGAGCATGTCCCGCGGCTTGAGCTGTTTGATGTCGCCGACGATCTCGATCTTCGAGCCCGGCGCGTCCTCGTCAAAGAACTTCATCCATTCCGCGAACGGATCCTCAACAGCGCTCTCCTGATCCGGTCCCTCCACGTTGATCATCGGATCGCCGGAATGCAGTGCCAGGACATCGAGCGCCGCCGATCGATTGGCATTCGGGTTCCCGCCAACAGGACCCCAAATAGCGCGATCCAACTGTGCCTTTGCGTGCACAACGGGCAGTCTCATGTCAAGCAGCTTCTGTTGACGCTCCCGTTCGCGGCGGGCGATGTCCGTCAGCAGACCAATCTTGTAGTCCGTCAGCAACTGCTGCGCCAGCTTCGTCTCGATGTCCTTCTGCTTCGTCAGCATGCTGGAGAGATTCGCTTGGCCCGCATCGGTATTGTTGATCGACTTGTCGTTGAAATACGCCCGCACTTCCTTCATGAAGAAGGAGAGCAACAGCGGATGCTGAACCGCCCGTTCCTCCATTGCGATCGGTCGTAAGTCGGCGTGCTTCAGTCCGAGTTTCTCATGGTCCCACGCACGCGGGTCATCCGGCAACGGCTGACCATTGGCGCGTGCATTGGCTTCGAAGCGTCGATTCAGTTCTCGATCAAAACTCAAGAAGAAGTTCTTTTGCTTCTCGGCAAACGTCGCCCCGGGAACGACGTCGAGAATCGAAGGCAGATCGGCGATCGTGCCCTTCTCCATCCATGGATACTCCTCGCGAACCTGCTCGCCCGTGAGGCCGATGACCAACGGCTGAACATAAGCCGAATCTTCCTCGTAACCGAATCGATAATCAAAATTCGCCGTCGTGTCGCCACCCGTTCGCTCGGCAAGCAACGCATCCCGAAATGACGCGGCCAGCGTCGTCGCAAGCTGTTCCGCCTTGGCATCCAACGCCATCGTGTTCTGCCCATCGTCGTGAAAGAAATTCTGACGAAGGAACGGATCCTCGTGCGCCTTCTTGTGCCTGGGCATGCGGGCAAACTCGCCCCGACCGTGCATATAGTCCATCGCAACGCTTCGGAAGAACGCACGCAGCATGGGCGGCAGGTTCGCTGGATCGCGCATGTCGCGTGGATCGTTGCTGCGAATCGGCGGCATGTGATCGCTCAGCTTCCGACCATCCCATTCTTCTTTCGGAAATCTTCCGTCCAGCGCTCGGTTGAGTCTGCGATCGTAATGGAGGAACATGTAGTTTTTCATACCTTCGATGTTCTCGGGAAAACGATCAGCGATCTCCAAACGGATTGACTCGCGCTGCTTCGGATCCTGGCTGAACTGGTATTCGATCTGGAGTTTTCCGCGATGCGCCGAGAATTCTCTGCCGACTCGCGCTTCGAGTATTCCCTTGAACATCGGCTTGTCTTCCGGCACCCAGTTTGGATTGACCGGCCCCAGACTCATGTCCTTGTTTCGCAGCGTACCTTGATAGAACATGTTGACTTGCGAGTCCGTCGCGATATCCGCGG
>JAJDEC010000404.1 GCA_029259995.1 Phycisphaerae bacterium | reverse complement strand
GATCACTGGCCTTGTCTTCGGCGGCCTTGGCGGCCGCGTCCAGCTCGGCGAGTTTCTCTTGCTCTTTGCCCAGCTGTTCTTCGAAATCGGCGATCTGTTTCTTGAAGTCGTCGATCGCCTGCATCAATTCGAGGATACGTTCTTCCGACTTGCTGTTGTCGGCCTTGAACGTGTTGAGCTGCGTCAGGACAGCGGAATACTCCTTCTGGTTCTTCGCCGTGTTCAGCGCGTCGCGCAACTTGGCGACTTGTGCTTCGTGGGCGCGCAGATCCAGATTCAGACTATCCGCATCCTTTTGCTGATGATGCATTTCCCGCTGGACCGTTTCGATCTGCCGGGTCAGACCCGCGATCTGCTTCTCCTGCCGTTGGCAGGCTGCGCGCTTACGGTCTATTCGCCGTTGGAGCTCGGCGATTTGGATCTCGATTTCCTGAAGGTTGTGAAGCGCCTCGATCGTCGCGCCCATGCGAGGTAGTCCTCAAGAGGTATTGGAATGTCACGCTATCTTTTTGTACGAACCATCATTATGCATTGAAACGTGTGATCAAGCAACGGACGCGCAGGCGGCGGATTGCGTCGGGACCTTCAATCCCCGTTGAACTGTCGGCGGATTCTTCCCGGAAATGGACATGGCGGGGCCGTCCGGGCCGATTCAATCTCGGCCTGGATGCCCCGCCACGTCGGCAACAACTCCACACTTCCCCGTCTAGATTGCCACTTCCGGGAGTCTGCCGGATGACTCCTGTTGTTGCGTCGCGTGTCGGGGTGCCGACGATCGAATCGTTTCTCGAACATGCAGCATGCCCGGGATCAGGAATTCCACCGGTCGGCGTCCAGGGCGCGTATCGTTCATCAGGCGGCAGGCCCAGCGCGACATGGTTCCGGCATCGCCTTCGTAGGCCGTCATCGAGGCCGCTGCCGTCGATTCATCTCCCACATCCGGAAAACAGGCGACTGCGATCACGCCGTGTTCCCAGGATTGGCGGGCGGACGGATCCGCCAGAAACGCCCGGATCGACTCTGAACCGATCAACATGAGGCCGAGCGTGTGTCCTTCGGCGGCATGGCCGTTTCCATTCGAACGCTCAAGTGCCGGGCTTCCGTCCAACGCGACTTGCGTAACCTGGCCGCCAAATCGTGCCGCCGCTGTCCTGGCGCCGTTGATGACGGCCATGGATTCGCGCGTCTGCCGGGCCGTGACAACTCGGACGACATCGCAGCCGACGCGCAGGAGGTGTTCGGCGAGTCGAAAGCCACCGTCGACGAAATCGGGCGCGACCGCATTCAGTTTGGCCGAAGCGGCGCAGGTGCCGACCGCCACAATAGGTGTCTGGCGTCGACAGGCGTGGAGAATCAGTTCGTCATCGATGTCACTCGGCTCGCTGAGGGCACGAGGCATCGTGATGAACAGACCGTCCGTTTCGCTTCGCATGTCGGCAGGCCAGTCATTCAGGCTTGCAGCGCCGGGTTGTGAGCCGCCGTTGTGAAGCGTCAACTTGTCGCCGTTCTCCTTCAGACCCTGCGCCAATTCCACGTCAAATCGGCCGTGGGCCTTGTCGTCTGTTCGTGTGATACAGGCGAATCGGCGCGACAGATGCCCCGGCGTCGGCGCATCTTCGGTTGTGCTCGCGTTGGCGACGTAGGTGCCTCGACCGATGTGTCGGACGAGCAATCCCTCGGCCGCAAGATCGCAAAGGGCCTTGTTTACTGTTTTCGCGTTCGCGTGATAGCGACGGGCGAGCGCGCGTTCGCCGGGCAATCGTTCGCCGAATTCGCCGGCGAGGATCGATCGCCGAATTCGTTCGCGAAGTCGCTGGAATTTGTAGCTCAGTCGCGGTGCGTTCTCGGCAGTCGGATGGTTTTGATCATTCTGGGGAAGCATGGGTTCTATCTCCTCTGGCTCCTGCGAGGCCTCGAGGTTCGCCGACCCCACCCAATGTGGAGTCGGTTGATCACATATGCAGGACGTGTGCCACGGAAGTTTGGACCGCCCTACCTTGGAAATAGACGCGGATTATCGGTTTGGGCAATCATTGAGACTGCCAGCCGCCCCGTAATGGGGTGAAAACTGGGTGGCTTTACCCAATGGAGTGCGCCAATTCCTGTTCTGAGTCCCCAAAACGGGTTGGGGGCGATTCGATTCGGGTTTGATTTGGGAAATGGGGTCAGCTGGCGGGGCTAACACCAAGGCCGGGCGCTTGTCCGATGGTCAATCGGCCGGCTCGTCCGCCGAGGCCATTGAAGGGTCCATCCGCCAGAAGCAGATGCCCGTCGAGATCAATCCAATCGGCCAGCGGCGCGAGCTGGGCGGCGGCGGAGATGCCGAGCGCGGATTCGATCATACATCCGAGCATGATCTTGAGATCGAGGGCGCGAGCGACGCGGATCATTTTCATGGCTTCTCGGATTCCGCCGCATTTGCTGAGTTTGATGTTGATACCGTCGACGTGGCCGGCGACACGATGCACATCCTTGAGCGTGACACAGCTTTCGTCGGCGATGATCGGCACGCGGACGGCGTCACGTACGCGCGCGAGTCCTTGAAGATCCTCCGCCGGCAACGGTTGTTCCACGAATTCCAATTCGAACTGATCCAATTCTCGAATCGACTCGATCGCCTGGCTGGTCGTCCATGCGGCGTTGGCGTCGATCCGAATGGTTTTTCGGGGTGCGACGTTTCGGATCGCGCTGAGCATGGCGACATCGTCGGGGCTTCCGGTTTTCAGCTTGAATATTGGGAATTCGGCCGCCTGTTCGGCTCTTTGGCGGATGGCGTCAGGCGTATCAATACCAAGCGTATAGGATGTGGTTGGTATCGATCGTTCGTCCAGGCCCAGCAGGTGAACGACGGGGACGCCGAGTAACTTGCCAATCAAATCGTGCAATGCCGCGTCGACGGCGGCGATCGTGGCGAGTTGATCAGGATAGGTTTCAATCAGTCGGTTCAATGTTGTTTCGAGATGAAATGGATTCACGTCGACCAATTGCGGTGCGATGGTGCTGAGCGTTTTCTCGGCGGAGGCGAGATCCTGGCGATAAGTATCGCTCGGCGCCGCCTCGCCCCAGCCTTCGACATCTTCATGTTGAATGCGGACCCAGAGTGTTTGTTTGTTTGTTCGCACGGCCTTCGACGTACGGAACGGGACGGCCTGTTTCAGCGCGAGTCTTGAATAGGAAAGCTTCATGCCGGGGATTGGATCGCAGGAATCCGTCGTCGGCAAGACGGGCCGCCACACGCCAATTCGAGGATTGGTGCGGCCGGATTTGCGTGAGATTCGGGGCGTCCCTGCGGCGGGGTCGGATGTAATCGATTACAATGCATGATGTTACAGGGTTTAGTGTCCTCGCGGATGTGCCCGGTTGCCAATTGGACTCGCGCCGCTAATATGACCGGATTGCCCGGACCTACCTGATCGTGGGCCCCGTCGGAACATGGGGACTCCCGCAGGTGGCTATGACGTGCTATCATTCCGGGTTTTGCGTCCGGTCAATGGGTTGTGGAAAGCGGCGCGGCTTGTCCGAGCACCCAATAGAGATCGCGGCGCGCAGTATTTGCTGGGAGTCATATGTCACTTCGACCTGTTGTCATCGCGGGCACTGGAAGCTTTCTTCCTGGGCCTCCGATTCCAAGCGATAAAGTCGAGCAAGTCCTCGGAGCGCTCGATCGGGCGCCGCAGAAGGTGAAGACCTTCGTTGAGCACATCGGCGAAAAGATGCTTTCTCGCGGCGGCGTGAAGACGCGGCATTTCGCCGTCGATCCCGAAACCGGCGAGATGACGCACAACTTCAGCATGCTCGCTGAACAAGCAGCGCGGCGCGCGCTCGATATGGCGGGCATGGAGCCACGGCAGCTTGATGCGATCCTGATTTCGTGTCCGTCTTACGATCAGAGCACGCCGCCGACGAGCGCGTTGCTTCAGGAGCGGCTGGGAATTCAAACGTGCGCGGAGTTCGAGATTCACTCGAATTGTTCGGGTGTCGGCAAGAGCACGCAGATCGCATTCGATTCGATTCGGAGTGGCCGATACGAGAACGTACTCGTTTCCTACAGCCAGCTTTCATCGATTTACCTGCGGAGCTGCTACTTCAATCAAGAGAAGATGGACAAAGTGCATGCGGCGCTTCGTTGGATTCTTGCCGACGGCGCAGGTGCAATCGTGCTCAGTGCCGGCAAGGAAGGCACGGAGCACGAGCATGTCCTCCTCGATACGTTTGTCGAGTCTGTCGGCGCCGGACGGCCCGCAGGCATGACGGCGGGTGGCGCCGCGGCCGACTTGATGCTGCCGGGCCATCAGATTCCGGAGCTCTATGCCGCCGGTGAGCATCATCTCTGGCAGGACTTCACGGCCGTCAATGAGAATGCCGCCCCGTTGCTGCTGCAGGGACTTCTCAACTTCACGAAGCGGATGAAGATCGATCCTAGTACGGTCGATCATTACGTCGTTTCGATTCCTACGACACAGCTCTACGACGATCACATTCCGGCGTTTCTCGACAAGCTGGGAATTACGCGGGACAGAATCAAGTTCCGCAGCGACAAGATCGGATATTGCGGCGGTTCCGCCACATTGCTCCATTTCGACGAAATGGTGCGCGAAGGCGAAATCAAGCCGGGAGAACTGGCGGTCGTTCACGCGGTTGAATCCAGCAAGTGGATGACGGCCGGTTTCGCTGTGCGATGGTAGACGCGCCCCAAACGCAATCCGAAACGACTGAGAAGCCATTTGGGATCAAGGCGACGATCTTTACGATCGTCTTTCTGATTCTCATCCTCGGCGTTGCGCCTTCAGTATTCTACGTTGCCGAGAGGTGGGACTTTGACAGCGAAGCAGGTTTCTTCGGCCAGCTCCGCGGCCATGCCGCCTTCTACTGGCTGGTCTTTCGTCAGCTCGTCGGCCTCTCGATCTTTTCCGTCGGCCTGATTGCATACCTCGTCTGTTCCGCATGGCTGATCTTCTTTGGCCGCGGTCCCCACGTGGAATTCGATCCGCCGAAGGTGTTTGTCGCGACCGGCCCGTATCGATGGGTTCGCAATCCGGTCGTTATCACGCTGCTTGTCACTGTATTCGGGCAGGCGATCTACTTCGCGTCATGGGGAATTCTCCTCCTCGTGATTCTCGGAATGGGCTTTGCGCACTATCAGGTCACGCGGATTGAGGAGCCGAGGCTCCGCAATCGATTTGGTGAGTCGTACGAGGACTTCTGTCGCCGCGTACCGCGATGGATTCCGCGACCGCCGACCGATGGCTGATCGGCGCGCATCCAACAACGGACCCATCTTCCATGAGAGCATTCGTTACTGGCGGCTCGGGCTTTGTCGGCAGTCATCTGATCGAACAGCTTGTCCGTCGCGGTGACAGTGTCCGGGCGCTGGCCCGACCCACGAGCGATCACGCATTTCTTCGATCGCTCGGCGCCGAAATCGTTATTGGTGATATTGAGAATGCGGACTCGCTGAAGGACGCGTGCGCGGATTGCGACGCCTGCTATCACGCGGCGGCGCGCGTGGACATGATCGGCAGCGAAGCGGACTTCCGCCGCACGACGATTGACGGAACGCGCGACGTGTTGACGGCGGCCGCAGCGTCGGGAGTTCGGCGATTCGTTCATGTCAGCAGTTGCGGCGCTTACCATCCGAAGCTCTACACGACGGGCATCGCGATCAATGAAGCGACGCCCATGCGAGAGCCGCCCAAGTGGTTCATGTATGGCCGGGCCAAGTATCGCGCGGAGCGCGTCGTCATGGACGAATGCCCGGACTCCATGGAATGGGTGATCGTGCGACTCGGCTATGTCTTCGGTCCCCGGAATCGAACGCTCAAAGAGTACGTCGAACCGGCGATGCGTGATCCGATGATGAGCATCCTTGGCAATGGCCGCAACCCGATGGCAATGGTGTACGTCGACGATGTAGCCCGGGCGATCGCGGCGGCGGGCGTGGTTCCGGCGGCCGCCGGTCGGGCACTGATTGCCGCGGGGACGGAGCACGTTTCCCAGCAGGCGTATTTCGACGCGCTGGCGGATGGTTTCGGGATGCCGCGCGTCAAGAAGCGGACGCCGTATTGGATCGCCTATCTGGCCGGCTGGATCGGCGAATTCATTTTCCGATCGGGCATCCGTGCGACGAGTATTCGGCGGGCATCCGTCGCATTGACGGGGCTGCCGCAGCAAATCGACTGCAAGGAGACGCAGACGCTGCTGAACTGGACGCCCGACGTCTCATTTTCCGACGGGATGAAGCGGGCCTTTGACTGGTATCGATCGGAATACGGGGGCGCCAATGACGATTTGTAAAAAAGGCGTGCGGCACCCCGGGATCTTGGCGCGGTCATAGGGTGCCGCAGCGAGTGGAAGACGAGTTGTTAACGCGCTACCAGACGACACCGATTTTCTGACGGGGTCGTCGAGCGGTAACTTGAATGTCGCAGTTCGGAGTTCCGAAACCTCAGATCAACGGGATCCTCGGAAAATCCGCAGGAACTACGGGCGGACCCCCGCAGTGCTTTCAGTATAGGCAGCCGCAAACTTTGATGTCAACAATTGGAGTAATCGGGCGCGTTCGAATTCGACGATTTCTTCGCCAGGAATACGAGAAAATCGCGAATTTCGTTTCTGCGCCGCAGTTCCGATGCATCCGATATTGCGACTGGAGTCCTTACGATCGAAACGGGTAAAAGGTTTTCACGCAGCACGATCGTTTTCGGAATTCGTCTTGGGCGCGGTATGAACCGGCTTCGACGGTTTCGTTGCGGCGGCCGTGGGCAGGAGCAATTGTGTCGTCGATCGCGACGTGTTTTTTCGTCGAGCGGCGGCGACGAACCCATTGAGGTCCTGGAAATCCCATGCGTCGCGAGAGACGGGCTTGCCGCGCGCATCACGCACCTGGGCGCCGTATCGATCTACGAGGATGCGTGTCGCGAATCGGTCGCAGCGGCCCTCCTTCTGTCGAACATTTCGCCGGGCCTGCTTTACAAGCCAGTGATAGAACTCGTGAAGGAATACGAACAGGACGAGTTCGTGGGCCGACGCAATGTCGACGGAATAGAGTTCTCGCCACCAGTGCGTGCGATTGGCCCGCGGGCGGGCAATATGCGTCAACAGCCGATAGGGGTATCTGTTTTCGCGGCCGAGATTGACGAAGATCCGGTTGGACGCGTAGTAACAGGTTCCGGAGAACTCGGCGCCGCGACTGTAGCGAACGCGAACGATCAGTTTGTCGCTCGGCCAGCCCTCGATGGCATCCTGGATTGAAGTCAATAAGAGATCGCTGTCGACATGCGTCGTATTTCGGAAGTTCATTGCCGCCCTGTCTGTCCCGGGCGGATTTGATGGCGGTTTCGCGATCAACCCAGCCCCGCTCTCACGATGTCCTGCAGCCGCACGATCCCTCGCGGCTTCGTTCCGTCGTCCGACACGATCAATACCGTGATCTCGCTTTCGCGCATCAGCCGCAGGCATTCGACGGCGAGCGTGTCCGGCGACACGGTAGAGCATTTCACCTGCGGCTCATTGGGATCACGACGGCTCAATCGCCAAGCTTCTTCCGCCGAAAGCCGTGCCGGCGTTTCGCAGCGCGTCAGCAGCCGCCGCAAATCGCCGTCAGTAAATACACCCGACAACACTCCTCTATCGTCAACGATGCACGCCATCCCTAAATGGCGACTCGTGACTTCGAGAATCAAGTCGTTGAAGGGGGCGATCGTCTTGACGGCGGGAAGTTCATCGCCGGCATGCATGACGTCGGAAGCCCGAAGCAGCAGGCGGCGCCCCAGGCTACCGTCCGGATGAAAGTTGGCGAAGTCCTCTTCGCGAAATCGCCGCAAATCCAGAAGCACCATCGCAACAGCGTCGCAGAGTGCAAGCGTAATGAGTGTACTCGTTGTCGGCGCGAGCCCGAGCGGTCCGGATTCGGGCAGCTTCGGCAGCGCCAGATGAATATCGGAAAGCTGCGCCAGTTGAGATGTCGGAAGTTCGCAAATGCCGATGACGCGGCCGCCGACGCGTCGAAAGTGATGCACGAACTTGTTGAGCTCTTCGGTTTCGCCGCTCTTTGACAGTGCGAGCAGGACGGCGCCAGGGGATACGGCGCCCAGATCACCGTGGAGGCCTTCAACGGGATGCATGAACATCGCGGGCGTGCCCGTGCTTGCGAGGGTTGCGGCCGCCTTGCGTGCGATCAGACCGCTCTTGCCGATGCCCGTAACGACCATCGTCTGGTCCGAGTCGCGGATCAGCGAAACCGCTTCGGCGAATGCGTTTGTCAGGGAGTCAGCCAGGACGTTGAGCGCGTCGGATTGTTCGCGCAACAATTTCCGCGCGAGTTCAACCTGTTGATCGGGGGGGCGGCGATCTTCGCTCATGGGCGCGTGCTCCTTTCGGGGCCGGCCCGCGTGCTACTGTCGGGTATCGGGCTCATCGTCCCCGGTGGAATCATCGCCGAGATCGAAGCGATCGTCGATGCGGAAGTCCTCGCTGTCGAGTTCTTCCATTTCGTCGGCCAGATTCTCAAGGTCGAGCGCATCTTCGTCGGGGCGAGCGCCAAAGTTCGTGTCGTCCGATCGGCGCGGTGGCGCCGGCGGCGTTTCGATGTCGAACTCTGTCTTGATGTCGAGCTGTTCCAGATCGCTGAGATCGGGAAGGCTGCCCAGATCGAGATCGGACAGCTCCACATCGGGGACTTTCGGCGTTGTCGGCGACCGCGTCTCGGCGGTCGGCGCAGTCTCGACGATCGTTTCGGGGGCTTCCGTGACGATCGAGGCCTCTGTAGTCGGAGGCACATCTTCAAGCTCGTCCAGGCCCTGCACTTCGGCCGATTCGTCGATTCCGTAGGATTCGGCCTCATCGGCCCCGCCGCTGCCTCCGCTGCCGCCGTGCGGCGTATCGTCGAATCGATCAGGTTCCGTCGTCTCCGCGTAGTCGTCGGTTTCGGACGGCGCCGTTGCATTCGAGAGGGCCGTGACATCCAGCTTCTCCCGATTGCCGAGTTCCTCATCGGGCTCCTGGTAGACATAGTAGTCACGATATTGCTTGCGATAGTAACCGCCGCGACGGCCTTCGACTTTGTTCAGCACAGCGCCGAAGATTCTCGCGTTGATGGCCTCGAGGTTGGTTCGCGATCGCTGCAGGGCTCCACGCGACGTGCGTCGGTATTCGCAAACGAGGAGACAGCCGTCCACGGCGCCGGCGAGCACCATGGCGTCGCTGACGAGCAGAACCGGTGGACCATCGAAGATGACCTGGTCGTAGCGGGATCGCGCATCGACGATGACGTCGCGCAGATAGCTGCTGCCGAGCAATTCGGCGGGGTTCGGCGGGATCGGTCCGGCGCCGAGGATGTCCAGACCGGGCACGTGTGTCTGCGACACGTAGTCCCGGAGCTGGCCCTGCCCAATGAGGATATTGCTCAGGCCTTCGTGACGAGCGTTCGGGAAAATCGTCGGCAATGCGGCGCGGCGGAAGTTCGCGTCCACCAACAGCACGCGCCGGCCGCTCAATGCGATCGAGATCGCGAGATTGGTTGCAATCGTCGTCTTGCCGTTATCGCCACCGGGGCTTGTGACAAGAATGACGCCCTGCTGTTCCGCCGGCGCACTGAAGAACAGATTGGCCCGCAGACTTCGGAACGCCTCTGCAACAACGGAATGCGGTGCGTCGAGACACGCCGTCTCCACGCGTTCGAAGACGACTTCGTCGTCGTCCGTTGATGGAATCGTTCCCAGAACGGGCAACTGCGTTCTGGACACATCACGCGGCGTCCGGATGGACTTGTCCGTGAGATCGAGCAGGAACGCGAGACCGCAGCTGAGGCCGAAGCCCAGCATGGGGCTGGCGAGAAGCCAGAATGAAAGATTCGGGCTGCTGATTCGGTTCGGGGTGACGGCAAACTGGACGATTTCGATTCGAACCTTCTTTTCCTGTCGGTTCTGAATCTCCAGCTTGCTCTTTTTTTCGCTCAGGAGTTCGAATTGTCGTGTGAGGACGGCCTTCTCGTCGTGGAGAGCCTGCAGTCGCTGAAGCCCATTGTCCTTGTCGCGCTGCTCCTGCAATGCCCGATCCAGTTTTTCCTTGATATGGACGAGCGTGTCCGTGGCGCGCGTGTAGTTTCGCTTCGCCTCTTCGATACGGCGACGCCGGAAGTCCACGATGCGCTGGGCCCGCGCCGACTCCAGATTCTGAAACGCCGTTTCATAGGCCGCCTTTGCGGACTTGTGCATGGAGTGGTTTGCCATGAATCGCTCGGCGACGAGATCGAGATTGCGCCGGGAGTCCTGGACCTGAAGCTCAAGCCGCTGGATTTTCGGATCAGACTGGATCAACTCCTGCATCTGTTGATCGATGGGGACGTCCTCGGGACGCATTGTCTTCATTTCGTTCCAGACGGATCGAAGATTCTCGACAAGGAGTTCGAGATCCGTCACGTGCCCCTGCAGCTCGGCGACTTCCATATCGATCTGAATGCCAAGCGGTCCGTGTTTGGAAGACTGAATGTAGCTTTCGATTTCGTCCGTCTTGGACTTGAGAAGTGTCTGGGCACGTTCAAGCTCGCCGGCCATGTCCTGCATCTGTTCGTAGATGCTGGCTTCCATCCGCTTGTTAACGATCTTGATGTATTCATCGATGACCGTATTGACGATCTTTGGCACTTCGCCGGGGATTCGCCATGTCGCGGCCACTCGGATCAGGTTTGACTCGCGAATCGGCGAGACGGACAGGACGTCCTCAAGCAAGTCGTCGACGCTCTCGTTCTTGCTTTGCGCTTCGACGGTCGCTTCACGGAACCAGCGTGTGTCACGCAGGTTGGGGTTCTTGATGGCGGCCTGGAGAACCGTCGGGCCCGTGACGAGCAACGCCTGGTTCTGTATTTCGCGTCGTATCGCCTGGTTATCGACGTAGCTTCGGCTCATGTCCTCCATCGGATCGACCGCCGTCAGCGACGTCACCTGGACGTAGGCTTCCGCGGCGAATCCGGGATACTTGAAATACCAGAGCAGGACACCGCCGACGCCCAGAGATGTGAAGAATGTTCCCAGGAGGATAATGAACAGCATTCGCTGGCGAATGATCCGCCAAATGTCAGCAAGCGAGAACGCGCCCGCGTGTTGTACGGGTGAAGCGGGCGCAGCGCCGGCAATCAGTGTGCCGCCGCCGAAAGTCGGAGTTGCCGCCGTCAGCGTCGTCATTCAGTCTACCTCTTCGCCATTCCTTACAGTGTGTCGTATTCGCCGTGTCGATTCTGCGACATGGAGAATACGGCGACATCGCGCAGTATATGCGCGATCGATTCAGGGCGACTTTCCGCAGTCACGTTCGACCTGTTCCAAGGCCTCCTTTATCTTCGGCAATTCGCGCTGCACGGCTTGTTCTTCGCCTTGGGATATTCGTTGCTCAATCACTTCGTTCACATACTTCAGCCGACGACGCGCATCATCGCAATCGCCGCGTTTGGCGTGAAGTTTCGCGAGGTGAACAAGCACGTCGATGTGCTTGCTGTCCAGATCGAGGGCGCGAAGCAGTGTGCCTTCCGCCTCCCCAAGCTGGCCGTTCATCGCCTGGATCCAGCCGTAGGTATCGAGGATATCAGGGTTGTTAGGCTGCAATCGGCTTGCCTTCTTCGCATGCGGCAGCGCTTCGGCCGGCAGGTTCATCGACTCGGCGAGCAGGAACGAAAGATTGTTCAGCAGCATCGGATGGTTTGAATCAATGGACAGCGCGGCCTCATATTCATCCCGCGATTTCGTGTAGTTCTGCTGGGCGTTGTAGAGCATTCCCTTGGCGATATGCGCGAAAAGTGCGTCTCCGTCACGAACCGCCGCGGCCTCAATCTGGTTACAAACCTCGATCGCTCCGGGAATATTCTGGTTAATCCAGTATAGATGGACGAGCGCCCGTCGCTTGAGCAGGTTGGATGAATCGGCGTCGGAAGCCGCTTTCATCTGCGCCAGCGCCTCCTGGGGGCCGAGCAGTTGCGCCATGTCGCCGATGATGCTGTTGTATCGAATGAAGTTGTCGCCGGCAGCCGACAGCGATTGCTTGAAGGATTCAACGCATCGATCCTTGTCGCCAGTACGATGATATGCCCACGCAAGATCCGAAATCGCCTCGGGAACCCGATTCAATGTCGTCGGCGTGAGTTTCTGCGTTGCATAGGCGATGATCGAAGGCGCATCGTTGGCGCTTCGCAGCGCGCTGAACAGCTCGCGAACGGGATCCGGCTGGTTCTGCGACAATTCGGCGGCTTTCAGATATCCCGTGACGCGCTTGTTGAGGTCCTGCGAGATCTTGCCGAGCTGCCCGAGCAGCATGGGCCATTGATAGTCGCGCGGATAGGTCCGCATGTATCGATAGATGAGATCTTCCGCTTCCTGATATCTTGCGGGTCGCACGCGCATGTAGGTATCGATGAGCGCTTTCGCGATGCGATCCAGCGTCGGATCGTCCTTGAGGATGTCGTTGAGCTCCTTGATCGCGTCCTGAAAGCGACCGAGTTCCACATAGGCGTCGGCGAGAAGAATGCGATGCTGATAGCCAAAAGCGCCGGGCTTGACGGTCTTGGCGCGCTGAAGGTCCTGGACAGCGAGTTGGTACTTGTTCTGCAGCATGTGCAGTTGACCGCGCTGCCAGAGGGCGACAGCGTTGTCCGGATCGCGCGCCAGATGTCGATCGAACGCTTCTTCCGCCCGTTTGACGTCGCCCGCGACGCGATGCCAGGCGCCGATGTAGATCATTCCCTGATCATCGTCGGGAAAGTCCGCGATGTACGAATCGATCTCAGTCTTCGCCCGATCCAGTTCGTTCATGGCGAGGAGGGCAGCAATTTTTCGAGACTGGGCGTTCTGTGCGAACGCGATGTCCAGATCCTTGATCTGAAGCAACTTCTCCAGCGCGGCAATGGACTCGTCGTATCGCTTCGACTTTCGATAGAAATCGGCGGCGAGCGAGAGAATGCGCGCCGAACCGTCAAGACTGATGGCGAGGCGATAGTAACGATCGGCCGTGTTGTATTGATTCTGGGTTGCGTAGAATTCGGCAAGCGACACGGCCAGCAGCGCCTTGGTCGGATTGTCTTCCACGTCCTGCATTCGCTGTTTGAGAAGACTTTCCCCTTCTTGCGGGAGGTTCACGTTTTCCGAGGCGAAGAAGTTCGCGACGCGGCGAAGCAGGCCCAGATCATCGGGGGACTTCGCCAGCGCTTCGCGGTAGACCGCTTCGGCCTTTTCGTACTCTCCGACGGAGGGATCCGAATAGAGCTGCGCCAGCATGATGAGGTTGGGGACGTCGTCCGGGTCTTTCTTGCGCTGTTCGACGCGCCCGGGAATACCGGACATCGGGTTCTCACGCTCCTGAAGGACCTGCCGCATCCGTTTGCACCAGTCATCGTCAGGCAATTCACGTTCGGCGACGGCCAGATAGCGGCGCGTCGATTTGTCATCGTCCTCGTCATAGGCGATCTGAGCGCGCATGCGCGCCGCGTGGCCGTTCGTGGGATTGATCTCAAGGGCGCGCTCGAGGACGCCCTTCGCCTGGGCCTGGTTTCCCAGCAGCATGTAGGCCTGGGCGAGATAGGTCCATCCGATCGAATTGCTCGGATAGATGTCGAGACCGCTTCGAAGTAGTTGAATACTCTCAAGAAGCTTCGCCGGGGCGTCCGGGTTCTTGTCATTGTGCATGGCCTGGCCGCGCGCGAGTGTGAGGCGACCTTTGGCGATTTTTCCGCCCGCACCGTCGATATCGAGTGCTTCAAATCTCTCCGCGTACTTGCCGGCGATCGTCCAGTTGGATTCGCGCAGGGCGGCGCTGAACTGGGATTCGATGATTCCGGCATTCGTCGGGTCGAGCGATTCGGCCTTGTCGAGGTATTCGCGTTCTTTCGGGATGTCGTTCTTCTCTCGATAGAAACGTGCATACTCGAGATAGCGCGATTTCTCATCTTCGATGCCGGCGACCAATTCGAGCCGCTTCTCATCTTTTTCTTCCGACGGCGGCTCGAGTGCGAGTTCAAAGAGTTTGTAGTCCCGATTCTCGGGATCCCTGGCGAGCAGGTCCTGCACGATCTCGCGAGCGACCTCGCGCTGTCCGGATCGTTCAAGCGTGTGCACCAGGAGTTGCAGTACTTTGAGATTGTCCGGGTTCGCTTCGAAGAGTTCCCGGGCCCCTTGTTCCGCGTCGTCGAATTCCTTCTGAGAAACCATCATGAGAATGTTTCGAACCCGATCGTCGATGGACGCCGTGGTTCCGAGCCGTCGATTTTCGTCTTCGGCCTCTGCGGTACGCCCCAGCTTCAGGTATGCCGAAAGCCGGAGTTCGGATGCGAGGCGGTTTTCGAGCATCGCATTGCGCAGCCGTTCCGGCGAATCGGGCTTCAGAT
This sequence comes from Phycisphaerae bacterium, assembly GCA_029259995.1. Lineage (GTDB taxonomy): Bacteria > Planctomycetota > Phycisphaerae > UBA1845 > UTPLA1 > ECT2AJA-110-A. The sequence goes on along the minus strand of JAJDEC010000404.1, from coordinate 2,098 downwards.
ATCGCAGTGCCTCGGCGGTACGATCCTGCTGGAGCAGGACCTGCCCCATTCGGACGAACAACGCGGGATCGGGGTTTCGTGGCGTCGCGTTGATCGCTTTTTCGATCATCTCTTCGACGCGCCCCCATTGGCTCTGGCGGGAATAAAGATCCGACATCAGGCGGAGCAACTGGACATTGGGTCGCGAGCCGGCGGCCTTCATCGCGGCTTCGCCCTGGCGCGTCGCCTGAAGGATTTCTCCCTGGGCGTAGAGCAGATGTGTTTCGAGGAACAGGACGATCTCCGAGTTGGCTGAGACCTCTTCCTTCATCTGGTCGAGCCAGCCCTCGGCGGATTCGATCGACTTGGCGCTGGCCGTCTTGTCGTTCGTCGATCGCGCATCGTTGATGTCCAGCAGGAACAGTCCGCGGACCATCAGAACGCGGGCTTCGTTATTGATGCGATCGCGAAAGTGATTCGTTCGCTTGATTCGGCTGAGGCCTTCCGAGTAAAGGTCCTGCAGCTTTTGTCGATATTCGCGTTTGACATCAGGATCCTCGACTTCTGCGTTCTGGGATTCGTAGATGGCGCCAAGCGTCAGATAGGCGTTGCCGCTGCCGGGATCGAGTTCGAGCGCCTTTTTTAGATAGCCTTTCGCCCGCTCAAGATCGACATCCGCGTCCGTCGTGAACTGCCCCATGTAGATTCCGGCGAGTGCGATCAACGGGCGCGTTTCGAGGACCGTGGATTCTCCAAGGCGTTCGAAAATCGCGGCGCTCTCCTCCGTCTTGTCGTCCATGAGCAGCAATTGGGCCCGCGTGAACTCGAGCTCCGCGAGTTCCTTTTCCGTGCCGTCCTGCCGCGCCTTTGCAATGGCGGAATCGATCATGGAATAGGCCGTCTCCATGTCGGTTCGCGCGTCGTCGACATTCCCCTTGAATTCCTTTTCCTTGGCGGATCGCAACAATTCGCGTGTCAGGATCTGAATCGTGTCCGCCTCTTTGGGATCAATCTCGAACGCGCGCCGGAGTCTGGCCAGTCCTTTCTCACGGTAGCTCGAATCCGTATCCGAAAGGGCCAGCATCGCCAGGCCCTGAGCGCCGTTGGTGATGGCCTGTTCGCTCAATGATGATTGCGCCGCCGCGGCGTTGGCGCAATCGAGCACGCGCTGCCAGAGATTGTTGCCGCCGTAGAGTTTTGCGAGCTCCAGCTCAAGCTTGAGTTGCGCCGTGTGCGCGGCCGCGTACGCCGGATCGTCGATCAGCGCCTGGCCGAGGAAACTCCGTGCGTTGGACAGCTCGCCCGCCTCGATGGCACATCGTGCGGCGGAAACGAGGTACTCGGGGTTCTTCGTGTCATCCTTGAGGTACGCGCGACGATAGGTGTTCATCGCGGCCTCGAATTCTTCCGCGGCTTCCAGACGTTTGGCGTCTTCGGCGAAGACCTTTGGATCGGATCCGGGCAGGTTCTGAACGAGAACAAAACCGACGGCGGCGAGTAGCACCATCAGCGTGAGGATGAGAGTTCCGACGAGTGATTTATTGAGTTTCTTGGCCATATCAGATTCCTGCGCTTGCTCCCCACCTGGAAACGTGTTGATCGTTCGTTAATTGTCGGACGGGTTGGCGATCGAATCGGTCGATGCCGATGTCGCCGACTTGTATCCGCCGCGCTCCGTCCCGCGCGGCGGCCAGTAGTCCTTGAACAATGCGTCAATCGTCATGTTCATCAGTTCAGCGGCGCGACGATCGAGCTCGGGATCGTCGTTCCGTGTTCGGCCGGAAAACATAATCTCTACTTTGGAATAATAGAGGTGCGTATCCAGCGGGTCCGCCATTTCCAGGCGAGCCCCCTGCCGGCCACTATGAAACGCGCCGTTCACGTTGATCGTATAGTAGACGATGTTCTTGACGCGGATTTCCTTTTTTGGAAGAAATCCGAGCCGACGAACACTGATGTCCTCGTCGAGCGAATCAATGCGGATATCGAGCGTGTCGTCGCCGGACGGGACAAGCCCCGCCTGCGGATTACATTCTTCCGGAACGTGCGGCACCTGGTCCTGAACGTTCGTGTAATACGTGATAAAAAGATTGACGTACGCGTCGTTCTTGTCGGAAAT
>JAJDEC010000403.1 GCA_029259995.1 Phycisphaerae bacterium | reverse complement strand
ATGACGCCGATGTTGATCTCGGGCTGACCGAACTGGGCGCCTTCGGCGGCGATGATCATGTCGCAATGCATCGCCAGTTCGCAGCCGCCGCCGAGGCAAAAGCCGCTGACGGCCGCGATGATCGGCTTGCGGACGCGCTTGATGCGCTCCCAGCGCGCGAGATTGTTCCGCTCGTACATGTCGACGATCGACGCCTCGGCCATCTCCTTGATGTCGGCCCCGGCCGCGAAGGCACGATCGCTGCCCGTGAGCACCATCACGCGCACGGCCGGATCCTTGTCGAGCGCTTCCATCGTCTCGATCAACTGATCCATCAGCGGAATGTTCAGGGCGTTCAGAACGTCGGGCCGATTCAGCGTCAGAATCGCGATCGGTCCCTCCATCGTCTTCAGAATGAATTCGTCAGCCATGGGGATATGCTCACACGTTGATTGGCAGCGTGGAAATACGAAAAAACCGACGTCCGCCGTTCCACACGACGGACGAATTCCGACTTCGTAGCACGCGATGCGGATTGCGTCAACCGCTAAGGATGACCATGCGTCGTTCGGCGAATCACATACTGGGAATGATTCATCGTGTGGAACCGGCTATTAGCCGGTTCGCCACGGGCCGGAGGCCAAAGGCGTGTGCCACAATCAATAAATCACTCTACTTTGGAACCTAGAACCAGTCCCATTTCGGTTTCTCATCCGGCTCGTCCCAGCCCGGCGGCGTTTGGCCGGCGCTCGCGAATGGATCGCCCGTCTTGGCGAACCAGGCCCGCCAGGCATCGGCATCGTAATGATGCGTCACGCCCGTCAGCGCCACGAGTGACGATTCCGCCGCCCGCCGGATCGCGAAGTCGTCATCGTCCAGCGAATCGATCAACGCTGTCGTCGCGCTTCGATCCCGATAGAACCCAAGCGTGTCGATCAGTGTCAAACGCGTTCGATGATCGGGTTCCGAATTGACGGCATCGACCAGGCCCGAAGCGACGCGTGAGCCTTCCGATTCCGAGTCGTTTGAGATCGGTGCGATCGCGCGCAATACGCGAGCCGCGCCCCATCGAACCGTGGATGGCGCGGCAACGACTCCGTCAATGGGCTTGCGATCGCTTTGCAGGACGGCCAGCGCCGTGGCCTCGGATTGCGGATCCGCGATGCGCTCCATGGCCCGGAGCGCGGCACAGCGCACGCTCGGATCGTTGTCCGATCGCGCGACTTTGTCATAAACGCGCAGGGCCCAATCTGCCGACGCATCACGCGATTCGGCGAGACCGACAACGCCCCGCCGCCGCTCGTTGGGATGCGGCGACTCCAGCGCCATCTTCATCCACTCGTCGCTGGAACGCATCGAATCCGGCCGCCAGTCCGATCGCTCAGACTTCTTGCAGGCCGTCGCCGACAACAACGCTGCGACGCAAAGCAATACGAACCGGGCGCCATACTTATCCTTCAGAAAAACCTTCTGCCGGGTGCCATGCTTGCCCTTCAAGGCAAGCATGCCGGCTGCGCGAATGCGCTTCGCAACGCATGGGACCTTTGTGATCAGATTGCCTGCCGCGCGCCATGCTTGCCCTCCAAGGCAAGCATGCCAGCGGCGCGACTGCGCATCGCAATCCATGGGACTCTCATCTGAGGATTGCCAGTCCGGCGTACTCCCCTTGAAGGAGGAGCATCGCCCCCGGACGTCACAGAATACGCGTCGATCAGTTTCGGAGAATCTCATACGTCTCTCTTGTGCGGAGCACAATGACCCATTGCATTGCGAATGGCTGCATCGACACTCGCATTCGCTGGTACCGCTTCCTGACGGTCGCGGCTCTGACTTGGTGCAGCGATGCGTTCCCGTTAAACGAACCATGGGACTCTCATCATTGGATTGCCTGCCCTGCATGCTCCCCTGAAGGGGGGAGCATGGCACCCTGGGCGAGCTCCGAGTTCCCGCGGCTCAAATGGCATCACGCCGTCTTTACATGCCCCACGGAGTAAAACTGCTCCGGCGAAATCCACGTCACATCGACGATTGTCTTGTTCAGAAATCGCTGCCCCAACTCCCGAAATCGCTGAGGATTGTCGCTCACGTAGCAGGTCAACCGACCCGCTGTCTCGGCGTTATTGAGCGCTGATCGTTCCGTCAAATCGGCAATCACGGCACGCGCCGTCTGTTCGCCAGAATCAATCAGCGCCACGCCATCGCCGACAACCTGAGCAATCGCCTCCCGCAATAGTGGATAATGCGTACATCCCATCACGAGCACGTTCGGATCGAGCCGGACCAGCGGCTCCAGGTAATCCCGCGCGACGGCCATCGTGATTGCGTCGCCGCTGGCGCGCCCCTCTTCCGCGATCGGTACGAACAGCGGGCACGGCTTCTGGATGACGCGCGCGCCTTCGTCGAATCGACGCATCGCACGCCGATAAGCGTCGGAATTGATCGTGGCTTCCGTTGCGATCACGGCGATCGTACCGCCACGCGCTCTGAGTATCGCCTCACGCGCCCCGGGTTCGACCACGCCGATGCTGGGGACCGGCAGCGTTTCCTTCAACGTCGGTAGCGCCGCGGCGCTCGCCGTATTGCAGGCCACGACGATAATCTTCGGGTCGAATTGCAGCAGGAACTCACACGTCTCCCGCGCGAATCGAGTGACCGTCTCACTGCTCTTGATGCCGTAGGGCACTCTCGCCGTATCGCCGAAATAGACGATGTCCTCATTCGGAAGTCGATGCATCAACTCCCGAACGACGGTCAGACCGCCGATGCCGGAGTCGAAGACCGCGATACTACGATTGTCATTCGCCATGAATCAGCATCCCTGCCCGGCTCTCGTTCGTCCGTTGAACGACTCAATATGCCATAGGTATGTTATCGACTCGCAGACATCGACTCAAAGCGCAATTCAATTCACAGCCTACGCCGCCGGCTCCGGATCCTCGCCCGCCACGTCATAAATGCCGATGGCGTCGATCGCCCAGGCTGCGACGCGTCGGACTGTCTCGACCTCGTCGTCAAGCGCCAGACGGATCGCGGGCACGGCGTCCGCGGCGGAACGACCGATCTTGCCAAGCGTATCGATCGCATACCAGCGAACATCGGGATCCTTGTGCGTAAGCTCCTGGATGAGCGCCGGAACGGCAACGGCGCCGAATTTGTGCAACGCCCAGCCGGATTTGCGTCGCGCCGAGGAGGGTCCATCCCGCATCATGGCAATCAGTTTGGGTATCGCCGCTTCTGCCTCCACGCCGATTCGCCCGATCGCCACGGCCGCGAGTTCGCGCGTTCCCTGATCCTTGTGCGACAGCATCTCGATCAGGCGCGGCACGGCCGGCGCCGCGGCCGGGCCAATCTTGCCCAATGCTCGAACAACACAGTGCCGAACGTCGTCCGATTCGTCGGACACAGCCTTGACCAACGCGTCAACGGCCGGCGCTGCAGATTCACCAAAACTAGAAAGCAGTGTCGCCGCCGTGACGCGTACATCTTCACGCGGATCCTGAAGCAGCACGACGATGCGATCCATCTCAACCCGGACCTTCTTGCCGCAGGCAATCAAGTGCTCCGACATCTGATTCCGAATGTTCCGATCATCGGACACCAACGCATCGAGCATCGCCGGGAAAGCGCGTTCGCCGATGCTTCGCAACGTGCGACCGGCCCGATCCGCAAGGTTTGTGTTCTTATCGCCTACCAATCGAACCAGCAAAGGCGTCGCGGCGGCCGCCGCGTCCCCCATCACACCGATGGCGCGCACGGCTTCGAGTCGCGCCTCCAGCGGTCCGTCGCGTGCGACGTCGATCAGGGGATTCAAGGACTTTCGCCCGATCATGGCCAACGCGCTGCCCGCACGTCGA
>JAJDEC010000402.1 GCA_029259995.1 Phycisphaerae bacterium | reverse complement strand
GTATAAAACAGGAAGTTTCGTCACTCCGCCTTACGGGGCGGGGTTCCAGAAAGGTCATCCATACCGTCTTGAACGCCCTGCAACGGGCGGCTTAAGTGCGAAAGTCGAACTAAGGTTGATTCGTTACCCGGGGCTGCGTTTGCCCGCTTCGCGGGCTGCACTTGCCCCGGGCTTTCCTGTGGCACGCTTTCAGCGTGCAGTGCTTCGAATTTGCATGTCGAGTTCAGCGCGCGGTGCAACGGGATTGCATGTCGAATTCAGCGCGCGGTGCAACGGGATTGCATATCGAATTCTGCGGGCAGCGATCGTGAATCGCATATCGAGCTCAGTGGGTCGTGCTCGTGAATTGCATGTCGAGTTCAGCGGCTAATGCAACGGGGTTGCATGATGGAATGGAGAAACGAATCGTCCTCCGCGATTGCGGGCCCTCTCGCGTTTCCGGATTCTGCGTGATGCACGCAAAAAAAAGCTGGACAAATCCGCCCGGCTTTGCCAATCTCTCGGTACTCGGAGGGCGACGGATGGATGGAGACCGGAAATATTACAGGCACTCGGGCACTGTCGGCGCGTTTGGTCTCGTGTTGATCATCGCTTTCGGCCTTGTCGGCACGCTGATTCTGGCAGGGCTATACGGCTACGGCATCTTCTACATCCCATACATCTACATTAAATTCGCATTGACGATGTTTTACGGTGCCGGCATCGGTTACCTGATCGGCAGTGCTGGCAAATGGGGGCAAGTCAGAAACTCCGGCGCGATCCTTCTGTTCGGCTGCCTCTTCGGCGTCTTCGGTGTCTTTGCGGGGTGGATCAGTTGGATCTTCGCCGCATCCGAACAGCAGGTGCTCGCTTTGCTTCCAGGCGACATCCTGGGCGTGATGCGTGGACTGGCCGAGGAAGGTCCGTGGTCTATATTCGGCTGGGCGCCGACGGGCGCTTCGCTGTATGCCATCTGGGGGATCGAAGCGCTCTTGATCGTCGGGTGCTCGTCGGCCATGGGTTGGTCACTCTTGTCATCCAAACCCTTCTGCGAACTCTGCAAGCAGTGGATCGAATCCAGGCACAAGATCGGCCCACTTTCATTGATTGAAAACCCCGACGACTTGAGGCAGCAATTGGAAGATGGCAATCTTGAGATGCTCAAGGCGCTCACGCTTCTCGACGTCGCGACGAGTGCATATACGAAAATCGAATTGCTTCACTGTCCCGGATGCGGACAAAATGACTACCTGACGATTCAGGCCGTGACGGTCGCACTGGATTCCCGAAACAACGAAAACAAGACGACGACGGCCATCGTCGAGAATCTCATCATCACGCCGGAACAGATCCGGCTGCTCAAGGATCACTGGGAAACAAATCCGCCTGTGCCCGCCTGAGAACCGCATTCCGGACGCGGAATCCGCGTTTCTGAGTTCGCTCGATCGCGGATCCACGGAGTTTGATGTTGACAAACCCGCACTTGGCGCCGATACTACTCACAGGCATCTCCTGGACAGGCACATCGCCAGATCATTGGAGCAAATAGCCCGGCACCGATGGTTTTTCCTTGGCGCAACGCGCGTCAGACACATCCAAGCCTTTCCATCTGAATAAGAAGACACTGAATGCTTTTTGAAGACCTGCGGCTCAACGAGTCGCTCCTACGTGCAGTGCGCGCGGCCGGATACGAAACACCAACACCGATTCAAGCCAAGGCCATTCCCGCCATCCTCGACGGGAAGGATGTTCTCGGCTGCGCCCAGACGGGCACGGGCAAGACGGCTGCCTTTGCACTGCCGCTGCTTCAGCGACTGAGCGAAAGCGCCGCTGGAAAATCCGACGGGGTCGAAAACGACACGGATCGGGACGCGGGTCACGATCGATCAGATCGACGTCACAACAATCATGCGTCGCGACGAATCGGCCGGGCCCCGTCGCGAGCGATTCGCGCCGTTGTCATGTGCCCGACGCGCGAGCTGGCGCAGCAGATTCATGCCAGCTTCATGACGTATGGAGCGCACTCCGGCCTTCGCGCAACGGCCATCTTCGGCGGCGTCAATCAGACGCCGCAGGTTCGATCCCTTCGTGCGGGTGTCGACATCGTCGTCGCGACGCCCGGGCGCCTTCTGGACCTCATGCAGCAGGGATATGTGAACCTCGACAATATTGAGATACTTGTACTGGACGAGGCGGACCACATGCTGGACATGGGCTTCCTTCCGGACATCCGTCGCATCCTCGGTAAGATGCCGAAGAAACGGCAGTCGCTGCTGTTCTCTGCAACGATGCCGCCGCCGATCCGGACGCTGGCCAACGACATCCTTCGCAATCCGGTTTCGATTCAGGCGGCGCGTGTGTCATCGCCGGCCGCGAACGTGTTGCATCGTGTGTATCACGTGGATCAGTCACAGAAAATCGCGTTGCTCGTGCACCTGCTCGGCGACTATCCGGCGGATCGGGCACTCGTGTTCACGCGAACCAAGCGCGGCGCCGACACGCTGACGCGACATCTTGACAAGGCCGGCATTCGTGCCGCGGCGATTCACGGCAACAAGAGCCAGGCCGCACGGAATCGCGCACTCGCCGAATTTCGTTCTGCGCGAACGCCGATTCTTGTGGCAACGGACCTGGCGGCACGCGGCATCGACGTCGATGACATCGGTCACGTGTTCAATTATGACCTGACGCCCGATCCGGAGACCTATGTCCATCGAATCGGTCGCACGGCTCGCGCCGGCGCGTCGGGCACGGCGATTTCATTCTGCACGTCCGCGGAGCGAGGCAATCTTCGAGCGATCGAGAAGCTGATTCGCTCGCCCTTGGAACACGAGGAGATTCCGTCGTCGATTCCGAAGGCGAAGCCCCAGACGGGGCGCTCGCAGCGTGGCAACGGCACAACGTCGCGCGGGTTTCGCGGCGACGACCAGCCGCGCGGCAAGCGACCGACAAAGCGCAAGAGCAACGCCCGGCCGAATCCAAGATCCGATGCGAAGCCGTTCTCGAAGTCGAAACCTTCGCGTCATCGCAAGGGGCAGCGCGGTTCCAGCGCATCGCGAACGGCAATGGCCGGGGTCTCGTAATCGGCTTTGAAACGAATCGAGAATACTGAATTGCAAGTCGCAAGACTGGCGGAAGACGGGTTTGCCCCGTCTTTTTTTTTGGTTCTTCACGGAA
>JAJDEC010000401.1 GCA_029259995.1 Phycisphaerae bacterium | reverse complement strand
AGCGCAATACGACCCAGCGCGTGCCTTTGACGCGCGAATTAATGTGGACGCTTTTCCAAACCGTGTTTTCGTAAAGGGCTTGTTTGTCGCCCGGGACGTCTGATAGTTCGCTGACGTTGTGGCTGCCGCGAGCGCCGATGTAGCAGTCCATCTGCTTCATCACGAAGTTCTCGCACGATTCGATGAGCTCCCAACTCTCCCGGCTTCCGTGCATCATCAAGGCGCGCTTGGTGACGTTGGAATCCAACTTGATAACGGGCAGTGCACCTGCCTCGCGAGCGAGGCGAACGCATTCGCTGGTGAAGAAATGGGGGACGTCGATCGCCTCGATCAGTATCTTCTCCCCGGGTTTTACGGCGCAGGAGTAGTTGATCAACACGTCTGCAAGCTTCGTGATGCGCGGGTCCGTCACTGGATTCCTCTCCGATCGGTGAATGGCGGTGACTGCGATCGATCGCGTGGCGATTTCGATCAGCAGCTTGTTGGGTCCATCAACGCAAGCCTAACGGATTCCGATGACAGCGAAAGACGCGCGCTTTCGGGGAATCAAGCGCGCCTGATGACGACCGCGAGAGGCGGCGGTAGCGAGGGCGCCCTGCCTGCATGACTGGCCTCCCAACTGGCGTGCGGGACGCCTACACTCCCCGAAAATCCGGACGCCTCGAAGCCGACGGGCACAACGCTAAGCGCGTTCGCCGCTCCAGAGCGTCGCCAATTCGACGAGGACGTCCACCGTTTTCTCCATTTGTTCGAGACATGCCCACTCAAGCGGCGAGTGATAGTTGTGCATGCCGGCCGAAAGATTGGGCGTCGGCAGGCCCTTCTCGCTGAGTGCTGAACCGTCTGTACCGCCGCGGATGGAGCCGACTTTCGGCGACATGCCGATGTTGCGATACGCCTGTACCGCAAGGCCCTGGGCGCGTGGTTCGTTGCGCAGGGCTTCGGCCATGTTGCGATATTGCTTGCGAATGTCGACGTTGACTTTGCATCCGGGGAATGCGGCTTCCGTCTGCTTTGCCACATCCTGCAGAATGGCGGCCTGATCGGCGAGTTCGGCCGTGACGAAACTCCGCAGCAGGCACTTGATCTTCACTTCCGGGACGCCGCCTTCGATCGTGTAGGGATGCAGAAAGCCGTCGCGATCGTTTGAGTTTTCCGGCGAGAGCGTGTCGGCCGGCATCGCGGCAATGAACTGCGCGGCGGCTCGAAGCGCGTTGATCATTTTTCCCTTGGCGTATCCGGGATGCGTGTTCTTGCCGGTAATCGTGATGATCGCCTGATCGGCGGAGAATGTCTCGCAATCGACGATGCCTTCGTCGCTTCCGTCCACTGTATAGGCGACGTGGGCGTCGATTTTCGCAACGTCGAGTTTCTCGGTTCCGCGGCCGATTTCTTCGTCGCAGGTGAACACAACACGTACGGGGCAGCGGGGAATCGAAGGATCCGACATCAGCTTCGCTGCGGCCGTCACGATGGCCGCGAGGCCCGCCTTGTCATCTGCGCCGAGGAGCGTCGTGCCGTCGCTCGTAATGATGGTTGAGCCCTTCAGCTTTTCGAGATCCGGATTGTCCGCGGGTTTGATGACGCGACTCGAATCGCCCGGCAGTTGGATATTGCCGCCATCGTAGTTCTTATGAACGATGGGCTTGACGTTCTTTCCGGAGAATTCGGGAGACGTGTCGACGTGAGAGCAATAGCAGATCGTCGGGGCGCCGGCGACGTTGCCGGGGACAGTACCGATGACGATGCCGTGCTCGTCCATCGTGACGTTTTCCAGCCCGAGTGCCTTCAATTCATCAGCCAGCAGCCGAGATAAATCGAGCTGCCCCGGCGTGCTCGGATAGTCCGTCGTGTCTTCGTTGGCAGTGGTTTCGATCTGGACGTAACGGCAGAAGCGGTCGAGCAATGTGGACATGTAAGTTATTTCGTGAAGCCTTTCCCATTGTGAATCGACGACGAGTCCGGCGAATCGCACCGGCTGTCACAACAGGCGGATTCTAATCGGTTCGCAACGCGCGCAAAAGTGCCGCTGCAAAAATGCGGCGACATTGCATGCGAGGGGATGATTCGACGGGCGATGGCGTCCGATGATGACTTGGCATCAGAGGCGATTGCGATTGAATCCAAGTGAGTGGGAGGAATGAAGCGTTTTGCAGAACCGGCGACTCGTCATTTCGGCACAGGCCGGAGGCCTGCGCCACAGTCAATAGATCACTCCGCATTTCCGCTCAGCGCCGTCGTCGCGATCGAACAAGGCCGCAAGCCGCAGCGCCGAGCAGGACGACGCTTGCGGGTTCCGGAAAATGCGGTTCACTCAGATCCGTGCCGTATTGGTACTGCACATTGCTGATCTGCGCCATCGGATCAAATCCAATCGGCAGTCCGCTCAGCGTGAAAACGACGGCGTTCTTGATGAGCGCGTTGGCGCCGCCCGTCAAGGGCGTGTTTCCGGTTGCGAGATTGTCACCGGCTGACGTGATGCCGTATTGCAGGCCGTTTGGGGAAGCGGGCGACTGGAGGTCGTTTCCAGGGAATCGGTCGCCGGGCCCGAAGAGACCGAGGCCTGACGACGAGATTCCGTACGCCGTTCCTTCCGGCGCGCCAGCGAGGCCGGCAAGGTACGCCCATTCTCCGCCGACACTATTGCCCGGATCGACTGGGCCATTGTGGACGAACGAACCCGTGGGAACGATGGCGGCGACGTGTGTCAATACCAGCGGAGCTCCCGCGACGTCGAAAAAGACGCCGGTCAGAATATCGACAGGTACCAATGCGTCAGCGGTTGACGTATTGGTCAACGTAACGACCAATTCGGTTCCCGACACTTCGAATTTCACAGACGCGGCGCGGTCGCCTTGTGTCGCGTTAAACGTAATGTCGCCTGCAAACGTCGTCGTCGCCGCGGTACAAACCCATACCGCGAGCGCGCGGATGAAGCACGTATTCGTCATTCTGAATTACCCCCAAGTGATTCCCAAAGTGTCAGGAATCGCACATACAGCTTAGCAATATCCCGTACAGGGCCCCACGGTTTGGACAGCTGATGTCGAGAAATCATTGACGAAATGCGGACTTTCGAATTGGGGGCGGCTTATTGATTGTGGGTTCAATATGGGGGCGTCCGAGAAATGTAAGTTGCCAGCCGTCAGGCAGAACGACATTGCGGATTGAAAGGCAGGTGCGAGACGGCCAAGCGACAGATCGGAAGGTCCCATTGGATCGTCAGAAATCCGACGCGCAGTCCGGAATTGGAGCACTCCGAAATCATCGAGCGCTCAAGGCTGCAATTGTCTAACGAGGATGCATCGGTCGGATCAGAGTCGCAGCAGGTTTTGAACAATGACGGAGATTGCATCGATCACGGTAGTGTTCACAAACGACTGCAACTCAAAATTGAGTGCGCCAATCGGATCGGGGAAGCAACCCGTGGCCTGGAACAGGGGTAGCGCTGCGGCGGCCGCGATCCAGCGGTGCTTCGCGATGCGCATCGTGAATTTCAATCTGCGACGCGAGCCAACGCCTTGGTTAGCAGTGGTGCTGATCGGGTCGATAGCGGGTAGCTGGCTGCTCTGGTCCATGGTTCTCAACCTCCTCGTCAAATCAGGCCGAAGAGGCCGAAAATTGAATTGAATACCGTGGCGGTCACCGTCTGAACGATGACTGCGGACGTGAGCACGACGTTCTCGCCGAACACCTGGCGAACGGTATCGTCCGACAGACATCCCGTCGAAAAAGCGCAGACAAACAGAATGGGTAGGGCACGCAGGAAGCGTACACGATGCACGTTGGCCTTCTTCATCTTCGGCGGTTCCTTCCACTTAACGAGGACGCACCAATCCGTATGAAGGCCTTATGCTAACGCAGGCTGCGTGCTTACGCCAGAAAACTCTGGACGCTGTGCACCTGCTCCATGATGGCGTTGACGACGGGTTGCGACGTCGAGCCGGCATCCTGGAGGGAGAGGAAGAACGCGTTGATGACGCTGGAAATCAGCCCCGTCAGAGACGTCTGAATTCCGGTCAGGACAGTATCGCGCACTTCGGTATCGCAGCCGGAAAGGTTGAGTTGTAGAGCAACTCCGCCACAGACGAGGGGGGCCCACTTGCGTGCGAGGAGAATCAGCGGTTTGCGTCGCGACTTCATCGAAAGACTCCTTGAGATTCGTCCGGTTCGAAGGCCTGGCCCACGAACCTCGATGCGGTCGGGGCGGAATTGCCTGGGTTCCCGAAATCTACGATACGATTCAGCCGCGCCAAAGCGACTTGATTACCCAATTCCCCGAGGGTACGCCATCGTAGCCCTACGGACTGTGATACACATCGGCTATCGGAATGTTGCGGTTTAGAATAGGACGAAACGTTCGGATTCACCAGCCCGAAGTGTCCGAATATTGAACTCGATCGATTCGCGGCCCCAACATGCACGGGACCTCATACGAGATCGTGTCCAGGCGGGTCGCAATTGACTCAACACTGTTTTCGGCCATCGGGTCCGAGTCGATCAGCAATATCTGCGCTCCGACTTCAATGGCATCAAGATTCGTCAGGTCGACGGCCATCTGATCCATGCTGATGCGGCCGACAACAGGTGCGGATCCGAACGCAGTTCCCACGATCGAATTGTTGGAGAGTCGTCTCAGAAAACCGTCAAAGTAGCCGACGGGGATGATCCCGATCCTGGACGTGCGCGTCGTCGTGAATGTCTGGCCGTATCCGACGCAGTGACCGGCCGGGAGCGTCTTGATACTCACGACATGCGAGACAAGGCGCAGGATCGGCCGGAGATCAATATCCGCGCGCATGTAGGCGGCGGGGGCGTATCCATAGAGTGCGATGCCGGGGCGCACCATGTTGAAATGGGCGTCGGGCATCGTGATCGTGGCGGCGCTGTTGGCGAGATGGGCCAGGAAGTCCTTGTCGCCGTGGCCTCGGACGCGTTCGATGGCGCCGTGGAATTCGGCGAGTTGCGCTTGCGCCAGATCTTTCAGTTCGAAATCGGCCGTCGCGAAATGAGAATAGACGCCGCGAAACGCTGTTGCTTTCGATGCAGCGATTGCCGCGGCCAGGGGTTCGGCGTCCTTCGGCAGGACGCCCATTCGTCCCATGCCCGTGTCGATCTTGAGATGAACCGGGATCGGGCGACGCGGGCGGTAGGACTCGATTCGCTGCAGTGCCGTGAAGTCCGTGATCGTCGCCGTGAGTCGATGTTCAGTCATCGCTTCGATTCGCCGCGCTTGCTCGCTCGGCTCGGAGATCGCGAGGACGTTCCCAAGGAGCAGAATTTCGCCGGCCCATCCGATGTTACGTAATTCGATCGCTTCGCGGACGGTCGCGACGATCGCGAAATCCACGCCGGCATTTTGCAACGCGGGGGCGACGATCCGGACGCCGTGACCGTAGGCGTCGGCCTTCAACGGAGCGCAGAATCGTACGCCGGGGGCGCACTTCGCCCGCAGCGCGTTGAGGTTGTGGATCAGTGCGTCAGTATTGATTTGCGCAATGAGATCGGATCGCATCCTGGCACCTGGGGGAACGGCGACACGTCCAGTGTGTCGGCGGGAGATGTCTCAAAAGTACAGGAAATCGTACGAGGAAGCCAAGATGACGGTTCAGCCGCTGTTGGAAAGATCGTGAGTTGTGCGCTAAGCGACTGTCCAGCGGCGCGATCAGAACTGCTCTTTGCGGAATTTTCGAATCCCAATGGCCATGCAGAATGCGCCGGATGAGACGCTGATGACGATGGACGCCGCCAACGCGGTTGCCGAGTGCCATTCCAGGCCGACCAATTGTCGCTCGTTCAGGGAATAGAGGCATGTGAAAGCGAAGAGTGTGCCGTTGGATGCGACGAGCGCGACGCTGGCAATCAGATTGATCGTTCCGCCGAGACCGGAGGAGATTCGACTGGCCGTGGGTTCCTTGTAGTTCGGCCAGCGCGCGCCCATGCCGATGGCGAGGCCGCACAAGCCGATGCAGCAGCCAAACGTCGCCCCAAGTTGCGCAAGGCCCATCGCCCACGAAAGCTCGACGGCGCGGACGGATAAGTAGGTCACGGGAATTGCAGCGCACGCGGTCACTGTCAGGGCATAGAGAAACTTTGCCCACATGACTTGATTGCGCGTCAGGGGCCAAAGGCCCGCGAGCCAGATTTGTTTGCCTTCGAGCGAGACCATCGGGAAAACGAATCGACTGGTAAACGTGGAGAGGATCAATGTGATCGCGACGAAGTTCATGAAGCAGATCAACGCCTGCCATTGGAGCGTGAACCCATCCGGCCGGCTTCGGGGCAAATAGAACAGGTAAAGCGACAGGAGTCCAAAGAGGATCGCGAGCTGTGACCATTGGACGGGATCACGCAGGAAATGGCGGACATCCTTGAGGATGACGGCGCGCATGCGTCGCGACAGGTAGAAGAATGCGATCGCCGTGACGAATCGCGAGGCCCAGCCCGTATAGTTGCGCGTGTGCGTCGGTGCAGAGTGGGCCCTTCCGAAGGCCGGTTTCAATTTGTACGCCACGAGCGAAATGGCCCAATGGCTCATGCACAGGCCCGTCAGAATCGTCATGCCGAGATAGAACATGGCGTCGGCTGAATTGTCCTGAATCGACATCTGGATCGACTTGGATACCCATGCCGACGGCAGCAGGACGGACTTCACATAGCTGAGTTCGCCGAGCAGTTCATGGACCCATTGGCGCGTTATGTTTTCCGTCGACGAGATGACCCAAAGCCGCGCCCAGATGATCAAGACGACCAGAATGAGAAAACCCGCTGCGTACATCAACGAGCGCTTCGCGACACGCGGCAGGTACAACGCGACGAGCAGGGCGATCACCAGGCCGATGGCGCCGGGGATGGGGACAAATCCGAGAAACGCGCCGATAAACGTCAGATAGAAATGCCAGGGCAGGCCCTGAACGCTGCCGATCGCGACCATCAGGGGTACGCCCAGCAGGATCAGCGACCAGCTGGAGAAGAAAAGCGCCTCGACGTACATGACGGCGACAATGTTGCGCGGCTTGTTGGGCGTCGTCAGGAGAAACGCCGGCTCTTCGCGCGCAAAGAGGCTGCCGTAGACGAGGACGGCGGTCGAAAAGCCAAGCAGGATCGTCATCGAGAAGAAGAAAAGATGGAACACGTAGGGCAGCGCGATGATCGCTTCTTTTTCGTATTGGCGAATGAATCGCAGGACCTGGTCGAAGATCAGATAGAGACCGAGCCAGATCGTGGCGAGAAAACCGAGCACCATCAGCAGTTGCAGCGGCGTCTGATCGGTCAATTGCCGCATGCGATTGCGCAGAATCGTCAGCTTGAGGCGCAACAGCAGCCAGAACGTCGGCTCTGTCCTGGTCGTCGCGGGAACAAGGGTCTTTGCGTCAATGGCGGTCAAGGATTCGTGCTCTCGTTGCGGCAAAATGCCTTCAGCTTGTCAGGACAGTCTCTTCCATTTCGGGAGGATCTTCCGGATCCGTCAATTCGAGGAAGATGTCTTCCAGCCTGTGTTCGTGTGCGGCCTTTTCTTTCAATTGCGCCAAGGTTCCGCAGGCGACAATTCGACCGTGATTAATGATGGCGATGCGATCGGCGATCGCCTCGGCAACTTCCAGCGTGTGCGTCGACATGAAGACAGTTCGTCCGGCGTTCGCCCATTCGCGAAAGATGTCCTTGACTTTACGGGCCGTGCGCGGGTCGAGACCGACCATGGGCTCGTCGACGACGAGGACGTCGGGCTCGTGAAGCAGCGCGGCCGCGAGTACGACACGCTGCTTCATGCCATGGGAATAGCCTTCCGCGAGCTGATCGGCGTATCCGCTGACAGCGAGCTGATCCATGTAGTGTTGCATGCGGCCGGGCAGTTCGGACTTGTCGATTCCGTACATCTCGCCGACGAAGCGCATGAATTCGCGGGCCGTCAATTTTCCATAGAGGAACGGCTGATCCGGTACAAATGCGATTCGGGATTTCGCGATCTGGCTGTCCGTCGCCATGGGATGACCACAGATGGTGATCGTTCCCGCGTCGGGCGTGAGCAAGCCCGTCATCATTTTGATGGTCGTCGTCTTGCCGGCGCCGTTGGGGCCGAGAAAGGCGAAGAGCTCACCGCGCTTGACGTTGAGGGAGATTCCATCGACGGCGCGCAGTCGGCCGAAGCACTTCGTGACATTTTCGATTTGAATGGCCATGCGTCTGTTATTCGGGGGCGCGGGATCTCGACTTTCTGCGTTGCAGCAATCCGGGTTCGGGCAGGACTTCTCTGGCTTCGCCAAGCAGCCGGGCGGCTGTCTCGCGTAATGCGTTGCTATCCGATTCGCGGGCTTCTTGCAGGGCGCGTCTGGCATCCTGTCGAGCCCGATCGTCGTAAGGCTCATCGAGCATGATCCACTTGCCGAGGAAGGGCATCATGACTTCCTGTCGGAGTACGCGGCCGGAATCATCGGCCCACGCCACAGTCTGCTCCGTCTCGACGCGGAAGCACTCCACTTGTTCCCCGCGATGCTTGATCGGCTCCCGTTTGGTCACGCGAACGAGGCGGACGTCGAATCGGGCGTCCTGGCTCTGCAGGAGTGCGATCGGATCGAGGATGCGCATGCGCCAGGATTGACCTACTTCGAGCCCCTTGAGCAGTGTGAAAGGTCTTAACGTATCGGACAGGTAGGCTGTTAACCGGGCATCGAGCGAAATCTGGCGTTTGATGGCGCCGAACTGCGCGATGCAGGCGAATTCCTTGTCGTAGCGTTCACCCGCGATTTGGGCCGACGTGCCTTGGGCATCCAACAGAAACTTGAATTCGTCCAGCGCATCCTCGGCATTGTACGTGAGTGTCGATTCGAGGCGGATCTGGTTCATCATCGGCACGATGCCTGACACGTCCAGAATCGTCATACCTTGAACCGTCGTCATTTCCGCAAGGCTGACCGTCGTCACAAAGGATGTACCGATGCGGCCGCCGCCTTCCTTGAAAATGGCCGTCTGGAAATTGCCGTCCGGAATCGAATCCGCAGGCGGCTCCTGCGCCATCCAGAAGGGAATCACATCGCGCTTGAACAGAAAACCCAGCATGATGAGCCAGGCGATCGTGATCGTGATTCCCCAGATGCGATGCGTCATGTGAACATGTCCGAAGGAAGAAACGTGCTGCCCGTCGCCGCCGGGGGCGGCTGATGGATTCTATGAGTCATGCCTCGCGGTGGTCAATGTGTAATACGAACCAGGCGCCTCGTCCATTCGTCTTACGGGGAACTTGACATTCGGTTTCACGCCGAGTGTGCTGTCTGATTCTTATGGACTGTGACGCAATTGAGGCGAAATGAACTCTGAATCCCGCACCCAACATCGTCGAAAGTGGCTTCGTATCGTGCTCGGCGTCTTCGGGGGCATCGTTTTTCTTTCGCTGTTACTCGTTTGGGGCCTGATTCGAACGCCCGGCTGGTATGCGCCGGAGCCGGTTCCCACGGATCGTGTTGAACGACAGATCATTCGAAATCGGCTTGTCGAAGCCGAACAGGCATTCACGCGCGAACTCCTCGACGGTCGGCCGTTCAAATACAATATCTACGAAAAGTATGTCAACGAGTGGCTTGCAATGCGTTATGACCTTTATCCGCGCATCGACGAAGTCGTGCCGCCTGTCGTCACGGATCCATTCGTCGCCATCGGCGACGGTCGCGTGAGATTCGCTGCCAAGTATCGGTTTGCCGATCGCGATACCATCGTGTCGGCGGACATCGCGCCGACGTTCGAAGACGGTCAGATCGTATTGCGGCTCGTCGGCTTGCGATGTGGATCGATGCCCGTGCCCAATTTGCTCGGCGCGCTGGACATCGATGGGTACGTCGAGCTGGATCGTGAGGAGGCGTGGCCCGGCAGCCCGACGATCGTCGGCAGTCTCGCTGACGGCATTCGCGTCGGCGCCCAGGGCTGGTGGCGAAACGGCGGCGTGGACTACGAAGTGACGGATGTGAAAGTCGGCGACGGCGTGCTTGCGCTGCAGATCAAGCCGCTCGAGCGTCAGGCGAGCAACAATCGCCATTGATCCGGCGATCCGTCGTCCGATTCGAGCAGCCAATCGCCAACAAGCCGCGTTCCATCAAATCGAATCCGAATGGATGATGAATCCAGATCGCTGACAACGCACGCGCCGCTGTCGTGTCGCGTGACGTGTCCGCGATCGTTCGAAATGGGGCCTTCGTAATCGAGATAGGCGATGCGATGATCGGCGACGCGCACACACGCGATCGATTGGTCGCGCGACGCCGATTCGGGCGCGGATTCAACGCGCCACGTGGCCAATTCGTCCCCGTCTTCAATCATCAAGTCGAAATGGGCGGGTTCCATCGGATGAACGTGATGCAGCACGACGAATCGGCGAGGCGCACGAATGTTGGAAGCCGCGTTCGTCATTGTTGCGCGTCAGCGTCAGCGTCTGTAAAACGGTGGCCGTGCATTCGCGATAATCAATGCATGCACCTGGGTGATCATTTCCAACGCCGCGCCCTATCGCGCTTCCCCTTCATGCGCCTGGACGAACCACAGATGCTTCTCTAGGTCGGCCGAAATACCGATGAGCAGGTCTTCGGTGATCGGATCCGGTTCGCCCACTGCGGCGATGGCGGTTCGAAGGCCCTGGATTGTCTTGTCCAATCGGTCGGCGATCAGTGTCAGCGTCTTGTCGACATTGACGAACGTGTCCGGGTACTTCTCAAGACGCGTCGCCGTCGCCGTCGTTTGAATATGTCCCTGCGGCGCGACGCCGAGCATCACGATGCGCTCCGCGATCTCGTCGCTGGCCTTGCGTGCAGACTCGACGATGTCATCGAGTTGCTCGTGAACGGGCAGGAATCCGGCGCCCTTGACGCACCAGTGCGCCTGCTTCAATTGAAGAGACAAATCAATGAAGTCGTACAGGACCGGCTGCATCGCCTTCACGACAGCGTCTCTTTGATCCGTCTTGAGTATGTTTCTTTTCCAGGACATGAAGGGCTCCTCTGATTGCCTAGTCTACGCGGACCCAGCGACATCTCTCGCCGGAACAATTGAATCATAGTGGGGCCCAGGAGTGAATTCCGGTCGAGCGTGACCTATGCAATCGTTAATTCAGCAGGAGGGCGACGACGAATTCCGCGAGATCGAAACCGTCCTCAAAGCCGTCGTCGTTCAAGTCGGCGTAGAGAATATGGTCCGGATTTCGCGGTCGATCGACGAGCAGGCTCGACAGGTCGTCGGCGTCGAGCGTGTCGACGAAGCCGTCGTTGTTGATGTCGCCCAATTGGCAGCCGTCGGGAATCGTCAGCGTGAAAATCTCGGCCGCCGACGAGGGGGCTTCCTGCCCCAGAAGCGGAACGCCGCCGTCGATGAGGAGCAATTCGCACGCCGATATGGGGACCGACGTGAAATCGTCATGGACGTTGTTCATTGTGCCGTTGGCGATCCACGTGTCGGCGTCGGTGTCGAAGATGGCGGCGTAATTCAGCTCGGTATCAACCCCCGAGACTTCCTGTTCGCCGCCGAAAATGATGACGTATCGGCCATTGCGTGCGATCTCATGATCGGAGATGCCGTCCGGGCGATTGGGGACAACGTCCAGCGGCGTCAGCTGGGGCGTCACGGGATCGAGTCGGTAAACAACCGAACTCGTGTCGCCCGTGGATCCGGTCTGACCGGCGACGATCAGGACT